>NZ_JBSGZO010000185.1:0-15858 GCF_053611045.1 Streptomyces sp. NPDC054841
GGCCTGTGGTGTGTCATAGAGGCGATACGTATCGTCATCAGTGGGGGGCGGGGAGACGCAGTGGACAAGCCGAAGGTCGTTCTGGGAGTCAGTGGCGGGATCGCCGCCTACAAGTCGTGCGAGCTGCTGCGCCGGCTGACCGAGTCCGGGCACGACGTTCGGGTCGTCCCCACCGAGTCCGCGCTCCAGTTCGTCGGCGCGGCGACGTGGTCGGCGCTCTCGGGGCACCCGGTCTCGACGGAGGTCTGGTCGGACGTCCACGAAGTGCCGCACGTCCGCATCGGCCAGGGCGCGGACCTCGTCGTGGTCGCGCCGGCCACCGCCGACATGCTGGCGAAGGCCGCCCACGGCCTCGCCGACGACCTCCTCACGAACACTCTGCTCACCGCCCGCTGTCCGGTGGTCTTCGCGCCCGCCATGCACACCGAGATGTGGGAGCACCCGGCCACGCAGGAGAACGTGGCGACGCTGCGCAGCCGCGGCGCCGTCGTCATCGAGCCCGCCGTCGGCCGGCTCACCGGCGTCGACACCGGCAAGGGCCGGCTCCCCGAACCCGGTGAGATCTTCGAGGTCTGCCGCCACGTTCTGAAGAGGCACAGCCTGGCGCGCGGCGTCGCCGTCCCGGACCTGGCCGGCCGTCATGTCGTGGTCAGCGCGGGCGGCACCCGCGAGCCGCTCGACCCCGTCCGCTACCTGGGCAACCGCTCCTCCGGCAAGCAGGGGTACGCCCTGGCCCGCACCGCCGCCGCCCGCGGCGCCCGGGTCACCCTCATCGAGGCCAACACGGGCATGGCCGACCCTGCGGGCGTCGACGTCGTGCACGCGGGGACCGCCGTCCAGCTGCGCGAGGCGGTGCTGAAGGCGGCCGCCGATGCCGACGCCGTGGTGATGGCCGCCGCCGTCGCGGACTTCCGGCCCGCCGTCTACGCCGAAGGCAAGATCAAGAAGAAGGACGGGGAGGGCCCCGCCCCCATCGTGCTGGTGCGGAATCCAGACATTCTCGCGGAGATCTCCGCCGACCGGGCGCGCCCGGGACAGGTGATCGTCGGCTTCGCCGCGGAGACCGACGACGTGCTCGCCAACGGCCGCGACAAGCTCCGTCGCAAGGGCTGTGACCTGCTCGTCGTGAACGAGGTGGGGGAGCGCAAGACGTTCGGCTCCGAAGAGAACGAAGCCGTGGTCCTGGCGGCGGACGGCGGCGAGACGCCGGTGCCGTACGGGCCGAAGGAAGCGCTCGCGGACACGGTGTGGGACCTGGTGGCACCGCGCCTGGCGTGACACACCAACGCCACCGGCGCGCGCGGGGCGGACGACGGCCACGCGGGTGAAACCGGGATTAATGTCTCATTCGCCCCAACGGTGCCGCCGGATGCGCCGAAAACTGCCCATTCGGCCGCGGGCGAGGGCATGATCGCCGTAATGTCTCAGGCGGTTTCTGCGGCGGTGTGACTCCCACGTAGCGAGACGCGTGGTCCAACGGCCGAAAGCGACCGATAAACTGTCTCTCGGAACGACGCGGGGCGCAGCCCCCCGGCCGGTCCGCCAATGATCAGCCAGCAGCCGCTGCAACCCCAGGGAGCGTTGTGTCCCGTCGCCTGTTCACCTCGGAGTCCGTGACCGAGGGTCACCCCGACAAGATCGCTGACCAGATCAGCGACACCATTCTCGACGCACTGCTGCGGGAGGACCCCACCTCCCGTGTTGCCGTGGAGACCTTGATCACCACCGGTCTTGTGCACGTGGCCGGCGAGGTGACGACGAAGGCGTGGGCCGACATCCCCACGCTGGTGCGCAACAAGATCCTCGAGATCGGCTACGACTCCTCGAAGAAGGGCTTCGACGGCGCCTCCTGCGGCGTCTCGGTGTCCATCGGCTCCCAGTCCCCCGACATCGCCCAGGGCGTCGACACGGCGTACGAGAGCCGTGTGGAGGGCGATGACGACGAGCTCGACAAGCAGGGCGCGGGCGACCAGGGCCTGATGTTCGGGTACGCGTGCGACGAGACCCCCGAGCTGATGCCGCTGCCGATCTACCTGGCGCACCGGCTCTCCCGCCGCCTGTCCGAGGTCCGCAAGAACGGGACGATCCCGTACCTGCGCCCGGACGGAAAGACCCAGGTCACCATCGAGTACGACGGCGACAAGGCCGTCCGCCTCGACACCGTCGTGGTCTCCTCGCAGCACGCCTCCGACATCGACCTCGACTCGCTGCTCGCGCCCGACATCCGTGAGTTCGTCGTCGAGCACGTCCTGAAGCAGCTCGTCGAGGACGGCATCAAGCTGGACACCGATGGCTACCGGCTGCTGGTCAACCCGACCGGCCGCTTCGAGATCGGCGGCCCGATGGGCGACGCGGGCCTGACCGGCCGCAAGATCATCATCGACACTTACGGCGGCATGGCCCGCCACGGTGGCGGCGCCTTCTCCGGCAAGGACCCGTCCAAGGTCGACCGCTCCGCCGCCTACGCGATGCGCTGGGTCGCCAAGAACGTCGTGGCCGCCGGCCTCGCCTCCCGCTGCGAGGTCCAGGTCGCGTACGCGATCGGCAAGGCCGAGCCGGTGGGCCTCTTCGTGGAGACCTTCGGCACCGCCGCGGTCGACACCGAGAAGATCGAGAACGCCATCGCCGAGGTCTTCGACCTCCGCCCGGCCGCGATCATCCGCGACCTCGACCTGCTCCGCCCGATCTACGCCCAGACCGCGGCGTACGGCCACTTCGGCCGCGAGCTCCCCGACTTCACCTGGGAGCGCACGGACCGCGTGGACGCGCTGCGCGCGGCGGCCGGCCTGTAGGACCTGCGCCGCTCCATCCGGCCTGTACTGCTCAACGGCCCCGGACCGCATCGGTCCGGGGCCGTTGTGTGTTCCACGTGTCCCGTGGGCATGTGGGTCCCGTCGGCCCGGACAAAATCCCGGCGGGCCGGGCGAGCGGAGCCGTGCGCTGCTGATCTCCCGGTGCGAGGACGTCGGTTACTTCGGTGGAGTACGCCCCGTGGCGTGCGGTGAATCTGGAAATCGCTGACCGCCGTCGACTGGATCTCGGGAACTTCCCGCTGGACCGCCGCTGTCAGTGGCCTCTGGTAGGAATGTGGCTGTGAGCAGCGACAACGAACGTTCCGAGCGGCCCGGCGACGGTCCGCCGGAGCAGCTTGCGCTCATCCGGGAGACCGTGCGGAAGGCGAAGGTGCCCCGGGCGAAGCCCCGGACCTGGCGGGGCGCCGCGCTTGCCGCGGAACTGCCCGTGGCACGGGTCGTCGTCAACAAAGGCGTGCTCCATCTCGATCAGTACTTCGACTACGCGGTGCCCGAGGAGCTCGACGCCGACGCACAGCCCGGCGTGCGGGTGCGGGTGCGGTTCGGGGCCGGGGCACATCAGGTGCGGGACGGGCGGCGTGAGGGCGGGCGGCTGATCGACGGGTTCGTCGTCGAGCGGCGGGCCGAGTCGGACTACTCCGGGCCGTTGGCCGCGCTCGCCGACGTCGTCTCGCCCGAGCCGGTACTCAGCCCCGAGCTGCTGGCCCTGGCCCGCGCCGTCGCCGACCGGTACGCGGGCAGTCTGGCCGACGTCCTGCAGCTCGCGGTGCCGCCCAGGAGCGCGCGGGCCGAGTCGAAGCCGTCGCCGGAGCCGCTGCCACCGCCCGCCGCGCCGGACGCGGGGAGCTGGGGACGGTACGGGCGGGGGCCCGCGTTTCTGGAGGCGCTGGCGGGCGGAGGTGCGCCGCGGGCCGTGTGGACCGCGCTCCCCGGGCCGCACTGGGCGGAGGAACTGGCCCGTGCCGTGGCGGCGACCCTGGCGTCCGGGCGCGGCGCGCTCGTCGTCGTGCCCGACGGGCGGGCCGTCGCCCGGGTCGACGCCGCGTTCACCGCGCTCCTCGGCGAAGGACGGCACGCGGTGCTGACCGCCGAGGCCGGGCCCGAGAAGCGGTACCGGCAGTGGCTGGCCGTGCGGCGTGGCTCCGTACGGGCGGTGGTCGGCACCCGGGCCGCGATGTTCGCTCCCGTACGGGACCTCGGGCTGGTCGCGATATGGGACGACGGCGACGCCAGCCACAGCGAGCCGCACGCCCCGCTGCCGCACGCGCGCGAAGTGCTGCTGCTGCGCGCCGCACATGACCGATGCGCGTTCCTGCTGGGCAGCACGAGCTGCACCGTGGAGGCCGCGCAGCTCGTCGGGACCGGCTGGGCGCAGCCCCTGGCCGCGGACCGGGAGCAGGTGCGCCGTGCTGCCCCACTGGTCCGCACGGTCGGCGACGGCGAACTCGCCCGGGACGAGGCGGCGCGGGCCGCCCGGCTCCCCTCGCTGGCCTGGCAGACCGTCCGGGACGGGCTGCGCTCCGGTCCGGTGCTGGTCCAGGTGCCCCGGCGGGGGTACGTGCCGAGGCTTGCCTGCGAGAGGTGCCGTACGCCCGCGCGCTGCCGGCACTGCGCCGGGCCGCTGGAGGCGCCGGGGGAGCGGGAACTGCGGTGCGGGTGGTGCGGGCAGGACGCCACGGGGTGGCACTGCGCGGAGTGCGGCAGCGTCCGGCTGCGCGCCCAGGTGGTGGGCGCACGGCGTACCGCGGAGGAGCTGGGGCGTGCGTTCCCGGCCGTGCCGGGGCGCACGTCCGGGCGGGACCATGTCCTGGACACCGTGTCCGGTCGGCCCGCGCTCGTGGTCAGCACCCCCGGCGCGGAACCGGTCGCCGAGGGCGGCTACGCGGCGGCGCTGCTCCTGGACGGCTGGGCCATGCTCGGGCGGCCCGACCTCAGGGCGGGCGAGGAGGCGCTCCGGCGCTGGATGGACGCCGCCTCGCTGGTACGCGGCCAGGCGGACGGCGGCACGGTCGTGGTCGTCGCCGAGCCCACGCTCCGGCCGGTGCAGGCGTTGGTGCGCTGGGACCCCGTCGGCCACGCACAGCGCGAGCTGGCCGAGCGGGCCGAGCTGGGCTTTCCGCCGGTGTCGCGGATGGCGGCGGTGACGGGGCGGCCGGAGGCGGTGGCCGCGTTCCTGGCCGCGGCGGAGCTGCCGCGCGACGCGGAGGTGCTGGGGCCGGTGCCGGTATCGGCGCCTCCGGCCGGTCCGGGCCGCCCGCGTCGGTCCGGAGACCCTCCCGCCGCTTCGCAGGGGGGACCCCGGCCGGGGGAGGCGTGGGAGCGGGCGCTCCTTCGGGTGCCCCCGGGGAGCGGTGCGGCGCTGGCGGCTGCGCTGAAGTCCGCCCAGGTCTCCCGGCTCGCCCGGGGCGGCGGTGACCCGGTCCGCATCCGGGTCGATCCTCCGGACATCGGCTGACGCTGGGCCGCCTCCGACGGGAGGGGGTCTTGAGGGCGCCCGGCTACCGCGGCGACGGGATCCGCGGCCGGTTGCGGTCCGGGCCGACTGCCGTCCGAGGGGGCTGTCCGAGGGGCCCCACAGGGCAGCGCACGCGGCCACACACGGAGCCGCCCCGACGTACCGCGGGGCACGGCGGGGCGGCCGGAGCGGAGGGGTCAGCCGTTGCGCGGGCCGGGGAAGGCGCTCGGGCGGACCTCCTCGCGGAGGGAGTGGGCGCTCGCCGTGGGCTGCGGCGGCATCGAGCGGGCGGCGGGCACCGCGGGGGCGACCGGCAACGTGCGGGTCGTGCCCGGCTCGGTCTCCGGCGGGGCGGCGACGGGCTGCGGGGCCGCCCGCCGTGACCCGTAACGGCGGTGCACGGCCTGCTTCGTGACGCCCAGTGCCGAGCCCACCGCGTCCCACGAGAAGCCCAGCGAACGGTCGAAGTCCACCGCCGCGGTCACCAACGTCTCGACGCTGTCGCGCAGTTCCTGCGCGAGACGGACGGTCGGGGCCGGAGCCCTTCCGTAGACGACGAAGCCCGTGGAGGGGCCGGATCGACGTGGACGGTAGACGTTGCCCAACTGGGCCGTGAGCGTGCGCAGAGCGTCCACCTGCCGGCGGACCCGCTCGATGTCCCGCACCAACAGATGCAGACTCGCCCGGGCTTGGGCGTCGTGGGTTGCGTGGTCGGCCATTGAACAAGCCTCTCGAACCGGCGTTGAAAAGGATCGGGCCGCACCGGGGCGGCCCGTTTCGGTCAATCTCTCTTGACCAACGCGCCACCTGGCGTTGTGGTCACGGTGCACGGGCGCAAGGGCATATGCCCGGGGCGCGCAACCGTCCGTGCGCCCCCTGTCGGCGTCGGCAAATAGACTGGTGCGTCGCGCGTCAATCCCGGCACCCCGGCACCACAGAGCGAGGTAAACACCGTGAAACTTGTCTTCGCAGGCACCCCCGAGGTCGCCGTACCCGCCCTGGACGCCCTGATCGCCTCGGACCGGCACGAGGTCGCGGCCGTCGTCACCCGGCCGGACGCGCCCGCGGGCCGCGGCCGCCGGCTGGTGGCCAGCCCGGTCGCCCAGCGCGCGGAGGAGGCCGGGATCGAGGTCCTCAGGCCCGTCAAGCCACGGGACGAGGACTTCCTTTCGCGGCTGCGCGAGATCGCACCCGACTGCTGCCCGGTCGTCGCGTACGGCGCGCTGCTGCCCAAGAGCGCTCTGGACATCCCCGCGAACGGCTGGGTGAATCTGCACTTCTCGCTGCTGCCCGCCTGGCGGGGCGCCGCGCCCGTACAGCACGCGATCCTCGCGGGCGACGAGATGACGGGCGCGTCCACGTTCCAGATCGAGGAGGGCCTGGACTCCGGGCCGGTCTACGGGGTGATCACCGAGCACGTACGGTCCACCGACACCAGCGGTGACCTGCTCACCCGGCTCGCCTTCGCGGGCGCCGGGCTGCTCCTGGCGACGATGGACGGAATCGAGGACGGCACGCTGAAGGCCGTACCGCAGCCCTCCGAAGGCATCACGCACGCCCCGAAGATCAGCGTCGAGGACGCCCACCTGGACTGGCAGGCGCCCGCGCTCCGCGTCGACCGCATGGTGCGCGGCTGCACGCCCGCGCCCGGCGCCTGGACCCTGTTCCGGGGCGAGCGGCTGAAGCTGGTCAACGTCTCGCTGGTTCCGGACCGTACGGACCTGACGCCCGGTGAGCTCGCGGCGGGCAAGAACAACGTGTACGCGGGCACCGGCTCGCACGCCGTCGAGCTGCACTGGGTGCAGCCGCAGGGCAAGAAGCCGATGCGCGCCGCGGACTGGGCGCGCGGGGTGCGGATCGCCCCGGGGGAGCGGCTCGGTGCGTAGCCCCTGTCCGGGCGCCGTTGTGCGACGGCGGCGGTGGGTGACGGAGGCGAGCCTGCGTTGCCGCCGGCATGGGCGGCCGACGTAGGCTGAATGGGTTCGACCCTTTCGAAACGCGGAGCACCTTTTGAGCGAGCAGAGCCGTCGCCGTCCCCACAAGCCGTACCGCCGCCCGAAGAAGGACCCCGTGCGGATCCTCGCCTTCGACGCGCTGCGGGCCGTCGACGAGCGCGACGCGTACGCCAATCTCGTCCTGCCTCCGCTGCTGCGGAAGGCCCGTGAGCAGGGTGACTTCGACAGCCGGGACGCGGCGCTCGCGACGGAGCTGGTGTACGGGACGCTGCGCCGCCAGGGCACGTACGACGCGATCATCGCCGCGTGCATCGACCGGCCGCTGCGCGAGGTCGACCCGCCGGTGCTGGACGTGCTGTCGCTCGGCGCCCACCAGCTCCTGGGAACGCGCATCCCGACGCATGCGGCGGTCTCGGCGAGTGTGGAACTGGCGCGGGTGGTGCTCGGGGACGGCCGGGCGAAGTTCGTGAACGCCGTACTGCGGAAGATCTCGCAGGAAGACCTCGACGGCTGGCTGGAGCGGGTCGCTCCGCCGTACGACGACGACGCCGAGGAGCATCTGGCCGTTGTCCACTCGCATCCCCGGTGGGTCGTCTCGGCGTTGTGGGACGCGCTGGGCGGCGGCCGAGCCGGTATCGAGGACCTGCTGGAGGCCGACAACGAGCGGCCCGAGGTGACGCTGGTCGCCCGGCCCGGACGGGCCACGACGGACGAGCTGCTCGATCTGCTCGGCGAGGAGGCCGGGCTGCCGGGGCGCTGGTCCCCGTACGCCGTGCGCCTGGCCGAGGGCGGTGAGCCCGGCGCGCTCGAGCCCGTGCGTGAGGGACGCGCGGGCGTCCAGGACGAGGGCAGCCAGCTCGTCGCGATCGCGCTGGCCGACGCACCGCTGGAGGGCTCCGACGCGCGCTGGCTCGACGGCTGCGCGGGACCGGGCGGCAAGGCGGCCCTGCTGGGTGCGCTGGCCGCCCGGCGCGGCGCCGCGCTGCTGGCCTCCGAGAAGCAGCCGCACCGCGCGCGGCTGGTGGAGCGGGCGCTGGCCGGGAACCCGGGTCCGTACCAGGTCATCGCCGCGGACGGCACCCGCCCGCCGTGGCAGCCCGGCTCGTTCGACCGCGTTCTCGTCGACGTCCCCTGCTCCGGCCTCGGCGCGCTGCGCCGGCGCCCCGAGGCCCGCTGGCGCCGCCGCCCCGAGGACCTGGACGGCTTCGCCCCGCTCCAGCGCGAACTGCTGCGCGAGGCGCTCAGGGCGGTCAGGGTCGGTGGCGTCGTCGGATACGCCACGTGCTCACCGCATCTCGCCGAGACCCGGGTGGTCGTGGAGGACGTCCTCAAGGGCCGCGGCGGTGCGCCGGCCGAGGCCGAGTGGATCGACGCCCGCCCGCTGATGCCGGGCGTACCGGCGCTGGGCGACGGGCCGGACGTCCAGCTGTGGCCGCATCTGCACGGTACGGACGCGATGTATCTGGCGTTGCTGCGGCGCACGGCGTAACCGCCGTTGTAGCCGTCGCAGGCAGGCAGGGCAGGCAGGGCAGGCAGGGCAGGCAGGGCAGGCAGGGCAGGGCGGCAGCGGGTAGCCGGCGCCTCGGTACGGCGGGCCTGCGGTACCGCCGGAC
This sequence comes from Streptomyces sp. NPDC054841, assembly GCF_053611045.1. Lineage (NCBI taxonomy): Bacteria > Bacillati > Actinomycetota > Actinomycetes > Kitasatosporales > Streptomycetaceae > Streptomyces > Streptomyces sp. NPDC054841. The sequence continues at coordinate 8,837 of NZ_JBSGZO010000185.1, forward strand.
CCGCGCCGTCCGGATGTCCGGATCGCGCAGTGTGCGGCGGTACCGGGAGGCATGGATGCAGAGGACAGCCGTCTTCGGTCCGGACCGGGGCGGGGAAGCGCCCGGGAACATGGCAGTCTTGGCACATGGCCCAGATCAACCCCAGCATCCTGTCCGCCGACTTCGCCCGGCTCGCCGAGGAGGCGAAGGCCGTCGAAGGCGCCGACTGGCTCCACGTCGATGTCATGGACAACCACTTCGTGCCCAATCTGACGCTGGGCGTTCCGGTCGTCGAATCACTCAGCCGCGCCACGGACACCCCGCTGGACTGCCATCTGATGATCGAGAACCCGGACCGCTGGGCTCCGCAGTACGTGGAGGCGGGCGCCGGTTCCGTCACCTTCCATGTGGAGGCCGCCGCGGCGCCCGTGCGTCTCGCGCGGGAGATCCGGGCCAAGGGCGCGCGCGCCTCGATGGCGCTCAAGCCCGCCACGCCCATCGAGCCGTACGAGGACCTGCTCCCCGAGCTCGACATGCTGCTGATCATGACCGTCGAGCCGGGTTTCGGCGGTCAGGCGTTCCTGGACATCATGCTCCCGAAGATCCGCCGCACGCGGGAGCTGATCACCAAGCACGGTCTGGAGCTGTGGCTCCAGGTCGACGGCGGAGTCGCGGAGTCCACGATCGAGCAGTGTGCCGAGGCGGGCGCCGATGTGTTCGTCGCGGGATCCGCGGTGTACGGGGCCGAGGACCCCGCCGAGGCGGTCCGCTCCCTGCGCGAGCAGGCGGACCGGACGATCGCCTCGGCGCCCTGGGCATGCAACCACTGAGCCACGCTTACGTGAACGGGGCCCGACTGGGCTGATCAATAACCCCCGGATCTGACAGGATGACGGTTCCGGAGTGTGAACAGCAGTGAGGAGATCGCGGTGTCTGCTATGTCGGCGGGACGGTCGGCCCTGCGGATGGGACCCGCGGAGCTGGTGCAGGCGGCGGCCATGGCCCGTCGCTTCTATCTCGAGGGCAAATCCAAGATCCAGATCGCGGAGGAGTTCGGCGTCAGCCGCTTCAAGGTGGCCCGGGTCCTGGAGACCGCGCTCGAACGCGACCTCGTACGGATCGAGATCCGCGTGCCCGCCGAGCTGGACGCGGAGCGCTCCGACGCGCTCCGGGCCCGCTACGGCCTGCGGCACGCGGTCGTCGTCGAATCCCCGACCGAGGGGGAGGACGAGTCCCCCGACCCCGAGAACCTGGGCGAGGTCGCCGCGGATCTGCTCGGTGAGCTCGTGAACGAGGGGGACGTGCTCGGTCTGGCGTGGGGCCGCTCGACGATCCACATGGCCGCGGCGCTCGACCGGCTGCCCCCGTGCACGGTCGTCCAGCTCACGGGGGTCTACGACGCCGGGACCGCGGAGCGCGGCTCGGTGGAGGCGGTGCGGCGGGCCGCCCAGGTCTCGGGCGGCGAGGCGCACCCGATCTACGCGCCGATGCTGCTGCCGGACCCGGCGACGGCGGCGGCGCTGCGCAATCAGACGGGCATCGCCCGCGCCTTCGAGTACTTCGACAAGGTGACGGTGGCCTGTGTCTCCATCGGCTCCTGGGAGCCGGGCATCTCGACGGTCCACGACATGCTCACCGACGAGGAGCGGGCTCACTACGCCTCGCTCGGCGTCGCCGCGGAGATGTCGGCGCATCTGTTCGACGCGGACGGCCGCCGGGTCGGTCGTGACCTCGGCGAGCGCTGCATCACGGTCGAGGCCGACCGACTGCGCCGGATCCCCGAGGTCGTGGCGATCGCGGGCGGCCAGCGCAAGGCGGCGGCGATCGGGGCGGTGCTGCGGTCGGGGCTCGTGACCAGCCTGGTCACGGACACCGCGGCGGCGGACCACCTGCTGACCGAGTCCCGCCCGGGGCCGCGTCCTGCTCTGGAGCGGGCCGACCCGGACGACTGACGGGCGGGTCCCGGCAGGGCATCCGCGGTGGGCGCGCCGGCCGGCCGCAGGAGCGTGCGCGCGGAGTCGCGAGGACCCCGCCGGGCGCCGGGCGCGGGGCTCGTGGTCAGGGCGGGTCGGGCTGCGAGGCCGCCGGCCCGGCAGTGCCCAGGCCGTACAGGCGCTCGGCGTTTCCCCTGGCCAGGAGGTGCGCCACGCGTTCGGCGTCCACCCCGGACCAGGCGCCGGACGCCGTCCAGCCGTCGAGAAGGCGGGTCAGCCCCTCCTCGAAGACGCGCGCGCCGACGACGTACAGCTCAGGGAGTCCGTACGCGTCGCTGGAGTACAGCAGTTTGCCGAACGGGGTGAGCTCCAGTGCCTCGGCGAGGACTTCCGTGGCGCGTGCGCCCGTGTGGGAGAGAGCCAGGCCGACATCCGCGTACACATGTGTGAACACATGGGCGAGGTAGGCGGCGTGCCGGTGGTACGGGTATCCGTGCAGGAGCACCAGCGGGCAGCCGTACGGGGCCACGGCCCGGATGAAGTCCGTCAGGAGCAGCGGATCGCAGCGGTCGAGGCGCAGATCGGGATCGCCGAAGCCGGTGTGGAGCTGGAGGGGCAGCCCCGTGCGGACCGCCGACCACAGCAGGTGGCGCAGCAGGACGGGGTCGGTGAGCCGCCCGCCCGGCCCGCGGCCGTCCAGCCAGCGCGCGGCGGCGGAGTGCACCTCGGCCGCGGTCGGCGGGTCGGGGTCGAGTCCCAGGCCGTAGCGGTACGCGGCGATCGACTTGAACCCCGCCGCAGTACGGGACGCTGCGGTGACGGCATGGTCGAACACTTCGAGGAACATCCCGGGGCCGTGGGCCGAGTCCGCCGTGTGCTCGGCCAGCGCCTCCAGCCGTACGATCGTGTGCGCCTCGCCGCCGCCGAGCTCCGCGAGATCGGCGGGGCCCGTCAGATCACCCGGCAGCCCGGTGTCGACGAGGTACATGCCCGTGCCGCTCGCCCGCAACAGCCTCCGCGTCGCCTCCTCGGCACCGAGCTCGCCGCGGCGCTCCAGATACCGGTCGGGCGGGCAGTGCGGCTCCAGGCCGAGCAGCGGCGGGCACCATCGGCGCACGGCGAACCCCAGCTGGGTGTCGAAGAAGCTGGTGCCGGGCGCGGCCGGAGCTTGCGACTCCGTCAGGTAGGAGGCGAACTCGTCGGCATCCGGGGCGTGGCGCAGGACCCCGTGGCAGTGGTGGTCGACGAGCGGCGCGATTGCGAGATCCATTCAGTACCGCCCGCGCGTGGCCTCGGCGATCTCCTGCGGACTCCTGCCGTCGAAGAGCTCGCTCTCCGCCCGGCGTACGGCGACGATCGCCTCGAACAGCTCCTCGCCGAGCGCCTCACGCAGGACGTCCGAGCGCACGAAGTGCTCCACCGCCTCGTCCAGTGTCCGCGGCAGCCGCGCCGGCCCGTCCGGCGCCGCGGTCGCGGACACCGCCGGGTCGCCCTGCACCGGCTCCGGCAGCTTCGCCCCGGCCTCCACGCCCGCCAGCCCCGCCGCGATCACCGCGCCCGTCACCAGATACGGATTGGCCGCCGCGTCGAAGCATTTGACCTCGGCGTTCGCGCCGTCCGGGTCGTCCGGGGCGCCGGTGATGAAGCGGAGGGCGGCCTCGCGGTTCTCCAGGCCCCAGCACTGGAAGACGCCGGCCCAGCGCGACGGTTCGAGGCGCAGATAGCTCGCCGGGGTCGGCGCCCCGACGGCGAGGAGGGCGGGGAGGGCGTCCAGGACGCCCGCCAGGAAGGACTCGCTCTCATCCGTCATCGCGAACGGGCCCTCGCCGCCCCGGCACAGGTTCCGCCCGTCCCGCCACAGGCTCAGATGCAGATGCCCGCCGTTGCCGACCTTGCCCGCCTCCACGACCGGGCCGAACAGAGCCGTGAGGCCGTGCCGCAGTGTCACCGCGCGGATGGTCTCGCGGACCAGTACGGCGAGATCCGCCGCGCCCACGGGGTCCGACGGTGCCACCGACACCTCGAACTGCCCGGCCGCGTACTCGGGGTGGATCTGGAGTACCTCGACGCCCTGCGCGACCAGTGCGCGCAGCACCTCGTTCACGTAGTCGGAGAGCTCGACCACCCGGGCCATCCCGTACGCGGGCCCGGCCCACGGGTACCCGCCGTCCCGCTGCACGGTCCACTCCGTCTCGAAGCCCATCCGCAGCTCGATGCCGCGCTCGGCGGCCCGTCGGGCCATCCGCCGGGCGAACAGCCGCTGACAGGCGCCGTACGGCTCCCCCTGCTGGTCGTAGCGGTCGACCGGTGCCCACGCCCAGCCGGGCTGTCCCGCGAGCACGGTCAGCCGTTCCAGGTCCGGTACGAGTCTCAGGTCGCCGTCCGGACCCCCGATGTGCCGGCTGGTGGTGATCGAATCGTCCACGAGGTACACGTCGAAGACCGGGGACATGCCGACGCCGCGCGTGGCGGCGGGCGCGAGGCGGCCGACGGGGACGGCCTTGACCCGGGTGAGGCCGGCATTGTCCACCCAGGTCAGGGCCACTCCGTGGACGCTCTCGGCGGTCAGCCTCGCGGCTTCCTGACGGGCGGCGCGCTGTGTCTCGTCACTATGCTGCACGGGGCATTCCCTACCCGCGCAGCCCGATCTTCACCGTCTTCGCCCGGCGGGCGTGACAGCATCGGCGCCATGTCCCTCCGGCCCGTCCGGCCCCTCCGGCTTCTCCTGGCGCTGTCGGCCATCCTGGGCCTGCTGCTGACCGGCTGCTCCGCCGGCTCCGGCGCCGGCTCCGGCCCTGGCTCCGACGTGCCGAGCCCGGCACCCACCGGCACGGCCCTGGCGATCGTCCGCGTCGCGGAACTGCCACCCGAAGCCCGCGAGACCCTGCGTCTGATCGAGCGCGGCGGGCCGTTCCCCTACGAGAAGGACGGCGCCACGTTCGGCAACTTCGAGCGGATCCTGCCGGAGCAGAAGCGCGGCTACTACCGCGAGTACACGGTGCGCACCCCCGGCGAGAGCGACCGCGGTGCCCGCCGCATCGTCACGGGGCAGGAAGGGGAGATCTACTACACCGACGACCACTACAAGACGTTCAGGGAAGTGCTCCCATGAGAAACGGTCCCCTTGCGGCTCTTTTCGGCGCCGTCGCAGGCCGGAACGTGACCGTGCTCGACCTCCACGGCGTCAGGGACAAGACGGCCTTCATGGAACGCTGCGCCGCCGACCTGGAACTGCCCGCCTGGTTCGGCCGGAACTGGGACGCGCTCGCCGACTGCCTCACCGATCTGCCGGGGGAGGAGGGCACACTCGTCCTCGTCTGCCGCTGGCAGGAGTACGCCAGGGCCCGGCCCGGTGAGTGGGAGACCGCCCAGGAGGTCTTCGCCCAGGCGGTGGACAGCATGCCGCGGCAGCTCGCCGTGCTGCTCACCCTTGGAGGATCCGACGAACGACGGTCGCGCGGTACTGGATGATCAGCCCTGACGGTTCCTTCCCCGCGCCATGGGACAATGAAGTACGTGCGTTTTCCCCGGCTGCAATGCCCGGGGGTCACCTCCGATCGACTGGGATGTTCTGCACGTGCGTTTCCTCAATGACCTCAAGCCGCCGTACGACCTGACGTACGACGACGTGTTCATGGTGCCGAGCCGCTCCGCGGTCGGCTCCCGCCAGGGCGTCGACCTCGCCTCCCCGGACGGCACGGGAACCACCATCCCGCTGGTCGTCGCCAACATGACCGCGATCGCGGGCCGCCGGATGGCCGAGACCGTGGCCCGCCGCGGCGGGCTCGTCGTCATCCCGCAGGACATCCCGATCGAGGTCGTCACCGACGTGATCTCCTGGGTCAAGACGCGTCACCTCGTGCTCGACACCCCGATCGTGCTGACCCCGCACCAGACCGTCGCCGACGCGCTGTCCCTGCTGCCCAAGCGGGCGCACAACGCGGGTGTCGTCGTCGACGGGGAGCAGCGCCCGGTCGGCGTCGTCACCGAGCACGACCTGTCCGGCGTGGACCGCTTCACGCAGTTGTCCGAGGTCATGTCCAAGGACCTGCTGCTGATCGACGCGGACATCGATCCGAGCGAGGCGTTCACGACCCTCGACAACGCCAACCGCAAGATCGCGCCCGCGGTCGACCGGGACGGCAAGCTCGTCGGCATCCTCACCCGCAAGGGCGCGCTGCGCGCGACCCTGTACACCCCGGCCACCGACGCCAACGGCAAGCTGCGCATCGCGGCCGCCGTCGGCATCAACGGCGACTTCGTGGCCAAGGCCAAGCAGCTGCTCGACGCGGGGGTGGACACGCTCGTCATCGACACGGCCCACGGCCACCAGGAGTCGATGATCTCCGCGATCAAGGCCGTGCGCGGTCTCGACCCGAAGGTCCCGATCGTCGCGGGCAACATCGTGGCGGCCGAGGGAGTCAAGGACCTGATCGAGGCCGGCGCGGACATCATCAAGGTCGGCGTGGGCCCGGGCGCCATGTGCACCACCCGCATGATGACGGGTGTGGGCCGGCCGCAGTTCTCCGCCGTCCTGGAGTGCGCCGCCGAGGCGAAGAAGTACGGCAAGCACGTGTGGGCCGACGGCGGTGTCCGTCACCCGCGCGACGTCGCCATGGCACTCGCCGCCGGTGCGTCCAACGTGATGGTCGGCTCCTGGTTCGCGGGCACGTACGAGTCCCCCGGCGACCTTCAGCACACCGCTGACGGGCGCCCGTACAAGGAGTCCTTCGGCATGGCCTCCGCGCGCGCCGTGCAGAACCGCACCAGCGAGGAGTCGGCGTACGACCGGGCCCGCAAGGCGCTCTTCGAGGAGGGCATCTCCACCTCGCGGATGTTCCTCGACCCGGCCCGCCCGGGCGTCGAGGACCTGATCGACTCGATCATCGCGGGCGTCCGCTCCTCCTGCACCTACGCGGGCGCCGGCTCGCTGGAGGAGTTCGCCGAGAAGGCGATCGTCGGCATCCAGAGCGCCGCGGGCTACGCGGAGGGCAAGCCGCTGCACGCCAGCTGGAACTAGTCTTTCCGGCACGGCCAACTGGCCGGCGCCAACAGGTCAGCGACACGGTAACGGCCCCCGGGATCTTCCCGGGGGCCGTTCCCGTACCC
>NZ_JBSGZO010000186.1:0-15826 GCF_053611045.1 Streptomyces sp. NPDC054841
GTCGTGGCCGGGACGGGTCCCGGCGATCAGGCGCCGGGGGTGATGCTCTCGAACGCGTGCAGATACGCGTTGACCGGACGGACGTCGCCGACGATCAGACCGGCGTCCGCCATCCTGCTGATCATGCTCTGCTGGGTGTGCTTCGCACCGCCCACGTTGAGCAGCAGCATCAGGTCCATCGAGGTGGTGAACTTCATCGACGGGGTGTCGTCGACGAGGTTCTCGATGACCACCACCCTGGCTCCCGGGCGGGCGGCCCGGACGACATTGCCCAGGGTTCTGCGGGTGCTGTCGTCGTCCCATTCCAGGATGTTCTTGATGATGTAGACATCGGCCTCGACGGGCATGGCCTCCCGGCAGTCCCCGGCGACGATGGTGACGCGGTCGGCGAGCGAGCCGCCCTCGCGCAGCCGCGGGTCCGCGTTGGCCACCACACGGGGAAGGTCCAGCAGCGTTCCCCGGATGCCGGGGTACTTCTCCAGCAGGCTCGCCAGGACGTGCCCCTGACCGCCGCCGATGTCCGCGACCGTCGACGCTCCCGTGAGGTCGAGGAGCTGCGCCACGTCACGGGCCGACTGCATGCTGGACGTGGTCATGGCCCGGTTGAAGACGTGCGCCGACTCGTGCGCGTCCTCGTGGAGGTAGTCGAAGAAGCCCTTGCCGTAGAGCCCGTCGAAGACGCTCTTGCCGGAGCGCACCGCCTCGTCGAGGATCGGCCAGGCGTCCCAGGTCCAGGGCTCGGTGCACCAGAGCGAGATGTACTTCAGGCTGTGCGGGTCGTCCTCGCGGAGCAGCCGGGACATCTCCGTGTGCGCGAAGGTGCCGTCCTCGGTCTCGGTGAAGATCCCGTAGCAGGTCAGCGCGCGAAGCATCCGCCGCAGCGCCCGCGGCTCGGCCTTCACCGAGGCCGCCAGTTCCTCCGCGGTCGCGGGGCTCTCCCCCAGCGCGTCGGCGACGCCGAGCCGGGCCGCGGCCCGCACGGCACCGGCGCATGCCGCCCCGAAGACGAGCTCCCGCAGTTGCATGGACGGCGGGGTCGCCGTCGTTGCACCTACGGTGCTCATGAGCACCGCCCTGCCTTCTCGGCGGTCTTGCAGTAGTTGCCGGAGAATGTGTTGGCACCGGTGTCACGGTTGGCGAGGTCCGCCGGCCGGTTGCTCATCAGCACGTTGTCCTTGATGACGTTGCGGGTGCTCGGGGCGCCCACGATGCTCTTGAAGAGCACGATTCCGCCGGAGAACGGGGACGTGCCGGCGTTGCCCCAGACCATGTTGGACTCGACGACGGCGTCCTCGACGCCGGTCAGGACGATGCCCGCGCCCTGGATCCTGGGCAGCCGGGCGGTCTTCGGGCAGGACTTGTTGTTGTGGTGGACATGGTTGCCGCGGACGGCCAGGTCCCCGGTCCGCGGGACGCTCTCGTCGCCGACGACGAACATGCCGGCGCAGTTGGAGCTGAGCTCGTTGTTCTGGACGGTGAGGTTCCTGAGCCGTCTGACGGTGAGTCCGATCCGGTTGCCCGTCAGAAGGTTGCCGGTGACCAGGGTGCGGCGGGTGTTGACGGCCCCGGCCTCGGTGTCGGTGGTGTTCGACACGAAGATTCCGGACTCGGCGTTGTTACGGGCCGTGTTCTCCCGGATCACGGATCGCAGGGACCGCTCCTCGGCGATGCCCCAGTTGCCGTTCTTCTCCGAGGTCACGCGACGGATGATCAGTTTGTTGGTGCGCGAGGCCCAGATGCCGTTCTTCCGGAACCCCTCGACCTTCAGCGAGCGGATCTGTACGTTCTGGGCGGGCTTCGCGGTCGTGCCGAGGACGCAGATCCCGTTCCCCGCCTGCGCGCAGGCGTGCGTGGCCGCCCCGGTGGACGGCTTGATGACGGTCCGTGCCCCCGCCCCGATCAGGGTCAGGTCCGACTTCTTGATGAGAACGCTCTCGTGGTAGGTGCCGGGCGCGACGGAGATGATGTCACCCGGCTTCGCCGCGTTCACGGCGGCCTGGATCGACTCCCCCGGATGTACGTCGTGTGTCACCCCGGACCGGGCCGGCGCTGCCGCGCCCAGCCCCGTGGTCATCATGAGAGCGACGCATCCGAGGTACGTGATCTGTCGTTTCGTCATGAGCTCAAATTATGTGGCGAATACGGCAAATTGCCACATCCCTGACCCAACAGGAGCGTGTCGTGACAGAAGGCTCTCAGGCCGGCACATCACCCTCGAACCGGCGCAGCCGCTCCGCGTCGCAGGTCCGCGGGCAGGTGCCGCACGCCTCCGCCGGGCGGATCGTGTAGTACAGGCAGCAGCCGAGACGCGTGCGGGTCGGGTACGACCGTCCGTCGCGGCCCGTCAGCCGGCGGAAGCCGGCGCCGCCGGGGAACGGAGGCAGCGGCCCGGGCAGCAGCTCCTCCGCCGCACGTACGCCCCGCTCCTCCTCCCCCAGCATCCGGCCGAGGTTCCAGATGCCGGAGACCAGATCGTCGCCCACCATCCCCCACATCGCGCGCGGCCCGCGTCGCAGCCGCGGACCGATCGCGGCCAGCAGGGGCCGTACGTGGTCGGCGACCGCGGCACGCAGTTCCGCCCGCAGCGCCTCCCCGTGCGCCACCACGCGCACGCCCGGCAGCTCGGCCGCGGGATCGCCGGGCAGGCACGCGAAGCCGCCGGGGACGACGGCGAAGGCCCCCGTGGCCAGGCTGACCCGGACGTCCTGCGGGCGGATCCGCGGCACGCGGCGCTCGAGGTACCAGGGGCCGCTCATCAGCAGGCAGACGGTCCAGAGGTAGTCGTGCAGCGCACGCGACGCGACGACGTCCGGCCGGGCGGTGTGCGCGTGACGGTCCCGGATGCGCAGGGCCTCGGAATCGAGGAGGGCGTCGAGGAGTTCCGGACGGACCGCCAGTTCCGCACCGTCGGCCCAGCCTTGACCGGCCGGCGAGCCGGGTGCCGCGACCCCCATCTCCCACGAGGGGAGGAGCCCGGCGATCCGCCGACAGGTCCGGGCGAGCAGGGCGGAACAACTCACGGCAGGTCCGGCCAGTGGCGATGCCGGGGCCAGGGTCACGGGCGCTCCTCAGCACGAAGACGAACAGCAGGACGACGGACGGACGAACAACGACGAACAGACGAAACAACGGCGAAGACGAGCAACGCCGAGACGAACAGCGGGCGAGACGAACAACAGTGCACTAAGGCAAGGCTCACCTTAACCACACCGATGATCGCGAACGCCAACCGGGGCCGTGTCGCGGCGAATTGACAAACTTAGGTGTGCCTAACTTAGGCTCACGGCTCGTGATCCAGAACAATCACGGGTCACACGGCTCCGTGCACGAAAGCGATCCCTCATGCAGCTGTACCTGCTCGCCCTGAACCCGACCGACTCGGTCACCGAGGGATTCCTCCCCGCCGCCCGCAGGCTCGGGCTCCAGGTCACCCTGCTCACCGACCAGCCCGCGGCGCACCGCGCCGTCGCCCCGGACACCGAGCTGCTCGAGTGCGACGTGCGCGACTTCCGCGCCGTCATCACCCGGATCTCGGCCCACCGCACCCCGGACGCGGTCTTCACCAACAGCGACCATCTGCAGACCCAGGCCGCCCTGGCCGCCGGCTACTTCGGCCTTCCCGCCAAGAGCTGGCAGGCCACGCTGCGCGCCAAGGACAAGGCGGAGATGCGCCGCCACCTCGCCGCCGCCGGCGCCGACACCGTCGGGTCCGTGGAGCTCGCACCCGGACAGGACCCTGCCGCCGCGGTGGCCGCTCTCGGCAGGCCGTACCCGTACGTGGTCAAGCCGCGTGAGGGCGTGGCGAGCGAGGACGTCTTCCTGGTCGGGGAAGTGCAGGACCTGGTGCGGCGCTGCGCGGAGATCCGGGCGCGCCGGCCGCGGTCGGCGCTGGTCGTCGAGGAGTACCTGCCCGGCGAGCTGTACACCCTGGAGACGCTCGGCGACGGCCGCGTCCGCCATGTGCTGGGCGGCTTCCACACCGAGCTGTCCCCTCCCCCGTACTTCGTCGAGGAGCGGCTCACCTACGTCCCGGCGCATCCCCGGCCCGTCGTGGAACAGGTCCTCTCCCAACTGGACGCGCTCGGTGTGGGGTTCGGCGCCTGTCACACGGAGTTCGTGGTGCACGAGGGACGCGCGCGCATCATCGAGGTCAACTACCGTGCCATCGGCGACCAGTGCGATCTGCTCCTCGCCCGGCTGCTGGAGATACCGCTCTTCGAGCACATCCTCCGCACTCATCTGGGTGAGCCGCTGCCGGCGGACCTCCACGCAAGGACCGACGGCGCGGCCCGGCTCGACTATCCGTGCGCGGAGCGCGCCGGAACGCTGACCGACGCCCCCGCCGCGGCCGAATTCGAGGACGACGGCGTGCGGCTGACCTACCGGCCGCTGCGCGGGATAGGCGAACGGCACGAGCTGTACCGCACCAACCGCGACTTCCTGGGCGTCGTCCGGGCCACCGGCACCGACCAGAAGAGCGTGGACCGGGCCGTGACCGGCTTCCTCGCCGCACAGCGCTGGGAGATCACGCCGTGACGGTGCCGACGGGACCCGCCCGCGCGACCGGTGCGACGGCCGAGGCGGAGCTGCTCCTGCGGGTGCTCGGTGCGCTGCTGCGCGAGGACGTCGTGCGGCTGCGCTCCGGCAGCACCATGGTGGAACGCCCGGACGGCACCTGGCTGCGGCTGGCGACCGCCGGTTCGGACGCGCTGCTCCTGCCGGTCCGCGAGGACGGGTTCCAGTGCGCGTGGACCGCCCGGCTGCCGCTGCTGCGCCGCGAGTCCGACGGGACCGAACTGACCACCTGCGACGACGTCCTGGACGCGCTGGCCGCCCTCGCCGAACCCGCGGACCGGGGCGGCTTCGGCGCCTTCGCCGAGGAGTGCCGGCAGACGCTCGCCACCATGCGGCTGCACGCCCGGACGGAGGACGAAGTCCTCGGGGCGCTGGCGGCGCGCAACGGAGCCGACCCCGCACAGTGGACGGGGCTCGCCGCCGCCCCCGCCCATGACGCCCTCGCCGCCCGTCTCGACCACCCCGTCTATCCGACCGCGCGCGGGCGCTCGGGGCTCACGCCCGGCCAACTGCGCGCGTACGCACCCGAGTTCCACCCCCGTTTCGCCCTGCGCTGGCTGGCCCTCCCCAGGGACGCGGTCACCCTCCGGGGGCCGAGCCTCGCACCGCCTCCCTCGGAGCTCGGGCTGCCGGGACTCGACGGCAGCCATTTCGCTCTCCCCGTGCATCCCCTGTCCGTGGGCGGCCCCCTGCGGGACGCCCTGCGCGCCGCCGGACTCGAGGACCGGGCGGTCCTGGCCGACCGGCCGCACCTGGAGGTCGTACCGACCCTGTCCATGCGGACCGTGGCCCTCGCCGACCGCCCCGGCGTCCATCTCAAACTGCCCCTGGCCATCTCCACCCTGGGCCGGCTCAATCGGCGCACCATCAAGCCCGGCACACTCGTCGACGGTGCGGCCGCGCAGCGCCTGCTGCGGACCGTGACCGCACGGGAGCCTCGCTTCCGGGACACCGTCCTGCATGCCGACGAGACGCACTTCGCCCATGCCGGCCACGAGCTGCTCGCCGTGCTCCTGCGGCGCTGTCCCGCCGGCCTGGACGACGCCGTCGTGGTACCGATGGCCGCACTGCTGAGCCGGGCTCCCGGCGGCCGGCTGGTCATCGACCACCTCGCCGACCGCTTCTACGGCGGCGATCCGCTCGCCCTCCTCGACGCCGCGCTCACGCTGCTGTTCGACTGGCAGACCACGCTCTTCGGATACGGGATCGCCCTGGAGTCCCACCAGCAGAACGTGTCACTCGTGCTGGACGAGCGGGCGGGCCACCCGCGCCTGCGGCTGCTGCTCAAGGACAACGACGGCCCGCGTATCAACAGCGTCCGGCTGCGTGAGGCACTCGGCGCGGACGCGCCGGACCCGGCGGCGTTCGACGACCGTCGCATCCTCGGCGACAGCGACGGGCCGGTCGTGGACCTGTTCACCACCATCACCGTCCATCTGTGCGCGGGTGCGTACGCCTTCGGACTCGCCCGGCACGGCCGCGCACCGCTGGACCGCCTGCTGGGGCTCGTACGTGACCGGCTCGCCGAGGCCGTGGAACGGCTCGGGACGCGGCCCGGGGAGCCGGGAGCCGTGCTGCGCGCACACGTCCTGGACGCGGCGCGGCTGCCCGTCAAGGCGATGGTGACCGCGGGGACCCTGCTCGCCAAGGACCGTTCGGGAGCGTCCGACATCAACAAGCACTACACGACCGGCCCCAACTACCTGCTGCGGGGAGTGTTCGCGCGGCGATGACCTCCATCCACTTTTCCGCCCGTCACTCCGCCCTGGCGGGCAGGCCCACCGCGGACGACGCCGTGGCGCACACCCTCCTCAACTGTCTGCTCCGTGAGGTGTCGGGACCGGAGCACCGGACCGCTGTCATCGGCGGCCGTCTGCTGCTGCGCCTTCCACGGCCGGGCGTGCTGCTCCGGGTGTCCCTTCGCCGTACGTCCCTCCTCGGGGCGCACCGCTTCGCCGGTCCGGTCGAGGAGCAGACCGACGGCGGCTGGTCCGCACTCGACTGGGCGGGCCTCGCCCGGTACATCCACGCGGAGCTCTCGCTCCGTACGGGCGTACGCAACGACGAGTTCCTGGACCAGGTCGCCTCCAGCCACCAGGGGGTCGCGGCGGGCCTCGCCCTCCCCCGCCGGGCCGCCGGTGGCAGCGGTCCACTCGCCGACTACCTCGCCTCCGAGCAGTCCCTCGTCCTCGGCCACCGCTTCCACCCCACCCCCAAGGCCCGCGGCGGCGACCCCGCCGCCTGGTCCGCGTACGCCCCCGAAGCCGCCGCCTCCTTCCCGCTCCGCCTGCTCGCCGTCCGCGACGGCCTGATCGTCGAGGAGTCGGCGGAGCCGGGCGCCGCCGACCCGCTCGACCGGCTGGGGCCGGTGCCCGAGGGGTACCGGCTGCTGCCCGCCCACCCCTGGCAGTACGAACTGCTGCACGAGCACCCGGCGCTGCGGGAGGCTCTCGGCCGGGGCGACATCCTCGACCTCGGCCCCGGCCGTACCCCCTTCGCCGCCACCGCGTCCGTCCGCACCCTTTACGACGGCAACACGTTCCTCAAGTTCAGCCTGAACGTCCGCATCACGAACTGCCTGCGCAAGAACGCCGGCTACGAACTCACCGGAGCGGTCGGGCTGACCGGACTGCTCGGACCCGCTCTGGCCGACCTGTCCGCCCGATTCCCCGGCAGCGGCATGCTCCGCGAGCCCGCCTACCGCAGCCTCGCCCTGCCCGGCGCGGACGGCAGTCCGGTCCTCGCGCTCCTCGAGGGCTTCGGTGTGATCGTCCGTGAAGGTCTCGCCGGCCGCCTTCGCCCCGGGGTCACTCCGCTGCTCGCCGCCTCCGTGGCCGACGAGTACCCCCTGGGGCCCGCCCACATCTCCCGGCTGCTGGCCGATGCGGACCCGGCCACGGCCCTGGAGTGGTGGCGCGACTATCTGGACCTGCTCGTCCCGCCCGTCCTGGCCGCGTACTTCGACCACGGGCTGGTCCTCGAACCCCATCTGCAGAACGTCGTCGTCTGCGTGGACGCCGACGGCAGACCCGTACAGGTCCTCTTCCGCGACATGGAAGGCACCAAGCTGCTTCCCGAGCACCACGCCGCAGCGCTCGCCGCACTGCCCGCCGAGGTGGCGGGCCCCTTGACGTACGACGCCGGGCGCGGCTGGGACCGGGTCGTCTACTGCCTGCTCGTGAACCATGTGGCCGAGATGCTCGCGGCTCTCGCCGATCTGCACCCGCAGACCGAGACCGCGCTGTGGTCGCAGGTGCGCCGCACACTGCGGGACTACGCCGACGAACACGGCTGCCCGCCGCGTCTGACCGCCCTGCTCGCCGGTGAACCGCTGCCGGCCAAGGCCAATCTGCTCACCCGCTGGGCACGCGCGGCCGACCGTACGGCGGGTTATGTCCGCCTGCCCTCCCCGCTCGCCGAGGACATGCTGTCCGGGGCGATCCCCGCCGACGACAACTGGAACGCCCGTTGACCACGACCCTGCTGACCCCGGCGGTGCGCGAGCACGCACTGGCCCTCCCGGCCGACGGCCTGCCGGCGTATCTGTACGACCTGGCCGCACTGCGCGAGCACGCCGCGTCCGTCCGGTCGGCGCTGCCGGACCGCGTCGAGCTGTACTACGCCGCCAAGGCCAATCCCGAACGGGAGATCCTGACGGCTCTCGCTCCGTACGTGGACGGCTTCGAGGTCTCTTCCGGAGGCGAACTCGCCCATGTCGCCGAGGCCGTCCCGCAGCGGCCGCTGGCCTTCGGCGGCCCCGGGAAGACTCCCGCCGAGACGGCGGCGGCGCTCGAAGCGGGAGTGGAGCGCTTCCATGTGGAGAGCCCGTACGAACTCCGTATGCTGGCGGACCTCGCCGCCCGCCACGCGCCCGCGGCACGCGTCGGGGTCCTGCTCCGCTTCAACCTGCCGCTCGCCGACGGCTCGCTGAAAGCCAGTGCGCTGTCCATGGGCGGCCGCCCGACCCCGTTCGGCATGGACCCGTCCGAGGCCGACGCCATGGTCCGCCTCCTCACCGACGGCAGCTGTCCGCAGCTGGAGCTGCGCGGTGTCCACGCCCATCTGGCGAGCGGCCTCGGTGCCCGGGCCGAGCTCGCCGTGGCCGAGTCCGTCGTGACCTGGTCGGTGCGCCTCGCCGAGCGCCACGGCTTCCGCCTCCACGAGGTCAATGTCGGCGGCGGTATGACGGTCGACTACGCGGACCCCGGGGCCCGGTTCGACTGGGCCGCCTACGGGGCCGGGCTCGCCCGTCTCACCGCCGCCCACCCGGGCCTGCGGCTCCGCATCGAGCCGGGCCGCGCGCTCACGGCGTACTGCGGCTGGTACGCCACCGAGGTCCTGGACGTGAAGCGGAGCCACGGCGAGACCTTCGCGGTCGTCCGCGGTGGCACCCACCATCTGCGCACCCCGGCGACGAAGGGCCACGACCAGCCGTGCGCCGTGCTCCGCAGGGACGTCTGGCCCCACCCCTGGCCGCGGCCAGAGGCCGGCCAGGACCTGGTCACGGTGACCGGCCAGCTGTGCACCCCCAAGGACGTCCTCGCCCGCCGTGTCCCGGCGCAGGGGCTGCGGGCGGGCGACCTCGTGGTGTTCGCGCTGGCCGGGGCGTACGCGTGGAACATCTCCCACCACGACTTCCTCATGCATCCGCGGCCCGGCTTCCACTTCCTGGCACGGCCGCCGGTCAGCCACCGCTGTTGAGGACCAGCGCCTCGCCCACGTTCGTCCGCGCATAGAGCACCACCCGGCCGGTGCGGTGGGCGCGCACCAGGCCCGCCGCACGCAGTGCCGTCAGATGCTGCGACACACCTCCCGGGGAGTGGCCGATGCGACGAGCCAGGTCCGTCGTGGTGGCGGGGGCGGCCAGTTCGGCCAGGAGCAGGGCCCGGGTACGGCCCAGCACCCCGGACAGGGCGCTGGAGCAGGGCTGCGGGCGCTGCTCCCACAGGGTGCCGATACCCCGCGGCGGATAGCGCAGGGTGGGCTGCCAGACCACACAGTCGAGCGTGGAGAAGATCCGCGGCCACGTGAAGGCCGAGGGGACGAGCAGCAGGCCACGGCCGTCGAGCCGGCGCACCCCGCGCGAGCAGCGGTGGGTCATCTGAAGGGTGCCCGAGTCCCAGGTGAGCTGCGGGTCGAGGTCGTGTCGGGGTCGACGTACGGGTGGACTCCCCCGGAGTCGGATCCCGTCTGCAGGACCACCCCGAGGGGGTGATCATGTGGGAGGCGAAGCAGCCCATGGTCACGAAGTCCACCCAGTGGTGGGAGATCGGGATCTTCGCCGCCACCGAGCCGGACCTGGACCGGCCCGACCTGCCGGCACCGTACGGATGAGCGCCGACAGCGATCCGGACGCGCCGCTCGATGCCCGGCTGCGGGTCAAGGGTGTCCGGGGGCTGCGGGTGGCGGACGCGTCCGTGATGCCGTTCCTGACGGCGGTCAATCCGTGCATCACCACGATGATGATCGGCAAGAAGTGCGCCGACCTGATCAGGGAGCGGTGACGAAGGCCCGGGGAGGAGTTCGTCGAGGCTGCCGTCGAGCCCAGGGTCACGAAACCCCCCAATTAGTTACCAAGTGGACACAAGGCGGCGCGCCGGAGCGGACGCGATTCGGCCTGTTTCCCACTCATGCGGCGCATTTTCCTGTGAAGCGTCTGTGAATTCGTCTTCATACTCGACCTGCGATATCCCGCTGACCACCCCGAACGATCTCCACGAACTCTGAGAGGTAATGATCACCGGTTGACCGAAAGGGCCCCTTGACCGCTTATCGAGGCGCGAACGAGACTTTCTTGAGGCACTCATGCATCAGGAGCCACAAGCACACGCGCATGCTGATGGCCCTGCGAGACCGATATCGCACGGGGTGTGTGACGGGGGAAAGCACGGAAGAGTACGCCTGCAAACTTGACGCATGCGCATGTCCTCTTCACCTCCCCTCCTCATCTCTTGGTGCGCGAAAGGGAATGGAGGGGGAATGCCGACGCACATGGGCTATCCCGGCGTATACATCGAAGAACTTCCCAGCAGCGTCCGTACCATCGCCTCGGTCACCACCTCGGTGACCGCGTTCGTGGGGCACACCCGCCGGGGTCCGCTCAATCAGCCGGTGCGGGTCACCAGCTTCGCGGACTTCGAGCGCCGCTTCGGCGGGCTCACCTCCCGCAGCGCCGTCAGCTATGCCGTGCACCAGTTCTTCGGCAACGGCGGCACTGTCGCGGTGATCGTCCGTGTGGCCAAGGCCGGCACCGGCGAGGAAGCCTGCGTCACGCTCAACTCGACCGAGGGGCACAGCGATTGCCCGGTGCTCGAGGTGCACGCCAAGGAGCCCGGTGTCTGGGGCTCGGGGCTGCGGGTGGCCGTCGACCACGACACGCCCACCCCGGGCAAGACGTTCAACCTCCATGTCCTCGACGCGCGTGGCGGGGCCCGCGAGTCCTTCACCGGCCTGTCGATGAACGCCGGGCACGGCCGCTTCGTGGAGACGGTCGTGAACGCCGGCTCCTCGCTCGTCCGCGTCAAGGCGCTGGACGAGGACCGGCCCGACCCGTCCGGCACGGTCTCCAAGCCCTTCGCGGCCGAGCTGCCCGATCTGAACGTCGAACTGAAGGTCAAGATCGGCGATGTGGAGCGGGAGTTCACCCTCTACGAGCCCGACCACGACGGCGAGCCGCCGACCACGGTCACCGAGCTCGCCCTGCTGCTCGAGCGGAAGCTGCGCGCACTGCCCGACGCCCCCGGCAAGCACGCCTTCGCCGGCGCCGAGGTCACCGCGTTCGGCCGGCGGCTCCAGGTCGTCGCCGGGTCCGCCGACCCCGACGACGTGGTCCGCTTCATCGGCGAATGCGCCAACGACCTGGGCCTGGAGGCCTCGGTCAACCCGCCCGTCTTCCCGCTCCAGGGCGGCAAGGACGGGGACCCGCCCGGACCGCGCGACCTCATCGGCAGCGAGGCCCGCAAGACCGGCGTACAGGCGCTGCGCGACGTCGACGACGTCAACCTGCTCTCCCTGCCCGAGCTTTCGGCGTACGAGTCGACCGACGACATGGTCACCGTGCTCTCCGCGGCCGAGCAGCTCTGCCGGGAGCGGCGGATCTTCCTGCTCGTGGACTCGCCCTCGACATGGGGCAGCGTGGACGCCGCGCGGGCCGGGATCGGCGCGTTCGACAGTGTGCGCAGCGATCACGCGGCGCTGTACTTCCCGCATGTGCAGCTCTCCGACCCGCTCACGGGCCGGCTGCGCGCCTTCCCGCCGTCGGGTGTCATCGCCGGCGTCATCGCCCGTACGGACGGTGAGCGCGGCGTGTGGAAGGCCCCGGCCGGGACCGAGGCGCGGCTGGCCGGTGTGCGCTCGCTGACGGTCAAGCTCACCGACCGGGAGAACGGGCTGCTCAACCCGCTGGGCGTGAACTGCCTGCGCACCTTCCCGGTGGTCGGCCCGCTGGTCTGGGGCGCACGCACGCTCGAGGGCGCGGACGCGCTGGACAGCGAGTGGAAGTACGTACCGGTGCGCCGGCTCGCGCTCCATGTCGAGGAGAGCCTCTACCGCGGTCTGCAGTGGGTGGTCTTCGAGCCCAACGACGAGCAGCTGTGGCAGCAGATCCGGCTGAAGGCGTCGGCGTATCTCAACGACCTCTTCCGGCAGGGCGCGTTCAAGGGCGCCACGCCGCGCGAGGCGTACTTCGTCAAATGCGACAAGGACACCACCACCGACGCCGACATCGAGCGCGGAGTGGTCAATGTCGTCATCGGCATCGCGCCGGTCCGGCCGGCGGAGTTCGTCATCGTGAAGATTCAGCAGGTCGCCGGGCAGTTCGACCTCTCGTAAACACGGACCCGAGAAAAAGGAACACGAAGGAAACCGATGGCTGAGTTCCAGGTAAACGCCCATCGCTTCGACCCCTACAAGAATTTCAAGTTCCTGGTCCTCTGGGACGGTCGAACGGTCGCGGGCATCAGCAAGATCAGTCCCCTCAAGCGCACCACCGAAGTGGTCAAGCACCGCCACGGCGGCGACCCCAGCTCGCCGCGCAAGTCGCCGGGCCGCTCCGAATTCGAGGGCGTCACGCTCGAACGCGGCGTCACCCATGACCCGGAGTTCGACCGCTGGGCCAACAAGGTCTGGCAGGTGGGCGCCGGGCTCGGTTCGGAGGTGTCGCTGCGGGACTTCCGCAAGGACATCATCATCCAGGTCCTCAACGAGGCCGGGCAGGTGGCCGTCTCGCACAAGCTGTACCGGGCCTGGGTGAGCGAGTACCAGGTGCTGGGCGAGCTGGACGCGAACGCGAACGCCGTCGCCATCCAGAGCGTCAAGCTCGAATGCGAGGGCTGGGAGCGCGACTACGAGGTGCCGGAGCCGGTCGAGCCCTCATTCACCAATCCGGCCTGAACACCATCTGAAGACACCTGAAGACACCTGAACATGCCTGAGCACGTCCGGACACCGGGCGTCGCTCGAACACCGCCTGTGCACGAAGGGTTGAGGGATGACGCACGCCGCGCCGCCGACGGGGCCTGCCGACCTGCTCGCCACCTGGGAGGCCGGGCTGGCGCAGCACGACCGGGGACGGTCTCTGCTGCTGCACCGGGCGGCCCGTCCGGGAGCCGGCGCCGACGAGTTGCTGTCGATGCCGGTCGGCGAGCGCGAGGCGGACCTGTTCGCCCTGCGCCGGGCGCTGTTCGGGGAGCGCATGCAGGTGCGCGTCGAATGTGCGTCGTGCGGCGAGGCGATGGAGTTCGACCTCGACGCGACGCTTCTGGGTGCACGGACGCGGACACCGGCCGGGCCGCTGCGAGTGGAGGAGGGCGAGTGGGTCGTCGAGTTCCGGCTGCCCACCGTCGCCGACCTCGCGGCGGCCGGCACGGCACCGGATCCGGTCGAGGCGCGCCGTCTGCTGCTGGCGCGCTGCACGGTTTCGGCCGCACGGGGCGGGGCGGCCGTCGCGCCGGAACAGCTCGCCGGTGCCCTGCCCGAGCGTGTGGCACAGCGGCTCGCCGAAATGGCCGAGGAGTCCGACCCGGCGGCCGATGTGACGCTGAACGTGGCCTGTCCCGAGTGCGGTGAGGCCACCCCGGCCGAGCTGGACATCACTTCCTATCTATGGACCGAACTGGACAACTGGGCACGCGACTTGATGCTCGACGTCCATCTGCTCGCCACCGCCTACGGGTGGAGCGAGCCGGAGATCCTGGCGCTCAGCCCGCTGCGGCGTCGTTACTACCTGGAGCTGTGCGCAGATGGCTGACTACTTCGACCGGCTGCTCGCCCGGTACACGCCGGTCGCCGCGGCCGGCGGTGCCGGCGGCCCGGCGCGGGTGCGGCCGCGGCTGCCGGGCCCGTTCGAGCGGGTCGAGGCGCTGCGGACCGCTCCGCCCGAGCCCGGCGAGCCGGCCGCACTGATCCCGTCGGCACCCGCGCCCGCCTTCGGTCCCGCGGAGCCCGTACGCCACGAGCGCGAGGTGCGGACGGACAGGCTCACCGTCGTACGGACCGAGACGGCGCGGCCCGGCGAGCCCGAGCGGCCCACCGCGCCGACCCCCGCGGGCCCTTCGCTGCGGCCCGCTGCCCACGCCGCTCCCGGGCCGCGCCCGGTGTCCTCCGACAGCGGGCCCGCGTCCCGGCGTCCGGCGTCGCCCGCGGTGGCGGACACTCCGCGGCAGACGCCGGCTTCCGCGCCGCGTGCCGCGGACCCCGCACCCGTGGCCGCGGCCGCCACACCGGCACGGCCGCGCAGCGCCGACACCGCGGCCGCCCGTGGCCCGGCACTGAACGGCGTCGGCAGGCGTGCGCCCCGGCCGGCCGAGCGTGTCGTGCACGTACAGATCGGCCGGCTCGAGGTGAGCGCCACCCCGCCGCCCGGCGCGAACCGCCCCGCCGCCGGCCACCCCGACCACACCGGACGGCGCGCACCCGCGCTGGCCCTGGACGACTACCTCGCGCGCGGCGAGAAGAGGGACTGAGGTACCGAGGTCATGAGCAACGCACTTGCCGTCGCGACGGTCACCCAGGCTCTGGCCCTGCTGATCGAGAGCAATCTGGGGCCCGAGATGGACATCGCGGTGAAGGTGGAGACGCGCAAACCGCCCGCCGAACCGCCGACCGAACCGACCATCAACGTCTTCCTCTACCAGGTCACGCCGAACGCCTCGATGCGCAACCAGGACCTGCCCACGCGTGCCTCGGACGGCACGCTCGTCAAGCGGGCCGTGGCGGCGCTCGATCTGCACTATCTGATCAGCGCGTACGGGGAGGAGGCGGAGCTGGTCGGCCAGCGGCTGATCGGCTGCGTGGTACGGACGCTGCACGAAATCCCCGTCCTGCCCAAGGAGTTGATCGAGCTCGCGGCGGAGCGTCCGTATCTGGCGGGCAGCGATCTGGCTCAGTCACCGCAGAAGGTGCGGTTCACACCGACGGTGATGGACATCGACGAGACGTCCAAGCTGTGGGGAATGCTGCACCAGACCCCGTACACCCTGTCGGTGGCCTACCAGGCGTCGCTGGTACTGATCGAGGGCCGCGAGCGGCCGGTCCCGGCGAAGCCGGTGCAGCAGCGGACGGTGCGGGTGCTGCCTTTCGGGGCGCCGGGCGCACCGGTGCCGCCGGGCGCGGATGCGGTGGTACCGCCGGGCGCGGATGCGGTGGTGGAACCCACGCCCACCGAGGCAGAGGCCGCCGAGCAGGGGTCCAAGGCACCTGCCGCTCCTGCTCCTGCGTCCCCTCCCCCTTCCGTGCGGAAGCGAGCCGCCAACAAGCGCTCCACGCCCGCCCGCGCCCGCAAGGCGACGGGACAGAGCCCGGGCGCCGTGGACGCGGACGGCAAGGAGAGCTGAGTCACGGTGCGCGACACGGGGGCGGGTGAGGACATGGGCACGTACGAGGGGACCGGCCAGGGCACGGGAACGGGCGCGGGCACGGACGGCCGCGCGCTGGCGACGGCGATCCGCTCGGTCCTCGCCCGCGTCGACGCGCATGCGGCGCGAGCGGGGACGCAGGCGCGCGGGAATGCCGCCGCCGGCACGCCCGGCCCCGGGACCGACGCCCCGGCCGGTACGGGTCCGCGCCGTGCGACGGCGGACGCACCGGAGCCGGGATCCGCATCCGGCACCGGACATGGTGACTCCGCCGCGGCCGCACCTGCCGGCGAGCAGCCGGACTCAGCCGCGTCCGCGGGCGTTCGCCGCCCCGACGACGCAGCTCCCGGCGGGGATCTCGCCGTGACCGGCGACGCCACGTACGGCACGTCCGATTC
>NZ_JBSGZO010000187.1:0-15773 GCF_053611045.1 Streptomyces sp. NPDC054841
GAGCCGGGCCCTCGGCCGTTTCCGTGCAGTCACCCTACCGGGGCAGCCCCGCGCAGGTGCGGGCGGTGCTGCGCTGGCTGACTCTGAGTGGACGGAGTTCACCGGAGAGTCAGGAGGCCGCATGCGTCGCCCCATTACACGAGCACTGACGGGAGCCATGGCCCTGGCCGCGGCAACAGTCCTGGCGCCGCTGGCTTCCCCGGCCCCGGCCGCCGCCGACAGCGTCATCATCGGGGGCGCGCCGGTGCGGTCCGCGGACAGCCCATGGGTCGTCGCCCTGTCCAGCCGTGACCGGTTCGGAGGTATCCGGGGCGGACAGTTCTGCGGCGGCGTGGTGGTGGCACCGACGAAGGTGCTGACAGCGGCCCACTGCCTCAGCCGTGAGGTGCTGGGCACGGCCGTGAGCGAGGTCCGCGATCTGCGCGTCCTCGCGGGACGCGAGGACCTGCGGGGCGCCGGCGGCCAGGAGGTGCCGGTGCGGCAGGTGCTGATCGCGCCCGGCTACGACCCGCGCACGAGCTCCTCCGACCTGGCTGTGCTCACCCTGTCGCGCGCGCTCCCCGCGAAGTACGTGATCCGGATGGCGGCCCCGGGCGATGCCGCGTACGCGCCGGACACCCCTGCGACGGTCTATGGCTGGGGCGATACGACAGGGGGCGGCAGCTATGCCTTCGCGCTGCGCTCCGCGCCTGTCCGCGTGCTGCCGGACGAGGTGTGCGCGCGTGCTTACCCCGGCAGGGCAGGAGGCCGTTACATGGCGCGCACGATGCTCTGTGCCGGTGATCCGGGAGGCGGGCACGACGCCTGCCAGGGGGACAGCGGAGGGCCGCTGGTGGCGCGTGGCCGGCTGATCGGGCTCGTCTCATGGGGGAGCGGCTGTGGCCGCAAGGACAGCCCCGGGGTCTACACCCGGGTGTCTGCGGTGCTTGCGTCGCTGGCGGACAAGCTGTGAGTGCGGGAAGGCTCTGGGTAAAAGGGAATTGGTCACATTCCGAACGCGCGTGGTGACAGAGCGCCAGGAACTGGATGGTTCGCCCTGTTGATGTGAACACGGATACGAGAACGGGCGGCCGCCCCTGGCGTGAGGGGCGGCCGCCCATTGGCCGGTCCGGGACCGACCGCTAGCTCGTCGTGGGATGCGAGGTCAGTGTTCGTCGTCACCGGCGTTGGCCGGTACGACCGTCAGCCGGTCCGTCTCATCCTGTATCTCCGCGGCGATCTTCTTGAGTTCCGGCTCGAACTTGCGCCCGTGGTGGGCACAGAAGAGCAGCTCACCGCCGCTTGTCAGGACGACGCGCAGGTAGGCCTGGGCGCCGCAGCGGTCGCAGCGGTCAGCGGCCGTCAGCGGGCTCGCGGGGGTCAGAACAGTAGTCACGTCGCCTCTTCTCTAGCTCGACGAGCTGTCGTACCAGGGTCAACATCCAACCAGGCCGAAAACGTTCCCGCTCGTGCCTTTTCCCTGAAACTTCTTCGTCAAGGTGGCTGTCTGCTGCCGGTTGGCGGCGAATGTGCCGTATTGCTTCGCTCTACGGTTTCGCTTGCTTGCCTTTGTCGTGTCGTCCTCCCCGGCTGGGTTGCCGGTTGTTCATGAGGACGTGCCCGGAGCCTAAATGGTTCATGCCTCGAAGGGAACGTGATGTGCGCGTCACTCCAACGAGGGATCGAACGTGTATGCGACTCTGGACTAGCATGAAGAATCACTAGGGTGGCGTTACATCGGCTCTACCAGGCCTCGGTACCCTCTGACCGGCGACCGACGCCGGGCCTTTACCCCCACAGGGCCAGATTCAAATTCAGCGAGGAGCGAACCGCGTGACCGCCGAAACGTCCGTGCCGTCCAGTGCGGTACTGACCGCAGACCGTGACGGCTCCAACTACACCGCGCGGCACCTGCTCGTCCTCGAAGGGCTCGAGGCGGTCCGTAAGCGGCCGGGTATGTACATCGGGTCGACCGACAGTCGCGGTCTCATGCACTGCCTGTGGGAGATCATCGACAACTCGGTGGACGAGGCCCTCGGCGGCTACTGCGACCACATCGAGGTGATCCTCCATGAGGACAGCTCGGTGGAGGTCCGGGACAACGGGCGCGGTATCCCCGTGGACGTCGAGCCCAAGACCGGTCTGTCCGGCGTCGAGGTCGTCATGACCAAGCTGCATGCCGGCGGAAAGTTCGGCGGCGGCTCGTACGCGGCCTCCGGCGGTCTGCACGGCGTGGGCGCCTCCGTGGTCAACGCCCTCTCGGCCCGTCTCGACGTCGAGGTCGACCGGGGCAGCGCGACCCACTCGATCAGCTTCCGGCGCGGCGTCCCCGGCATCTTCACCGAGTCCGGCCCCGACGCCCCCTTCGACCCGGCCAACGGGCTGATCAAGGGCAAGCGGGTGCCCCGGACCCGCACCGGCACACGCGTCCGCTACTGGGCGGACCGGCAGATCTTCCTCAAGGACGCCAAGCTCTCCCTGGAGACGCTCCACCAGCGAGCCCGGCAGACCGCCTTCCTCGTGCCGGGCCTCACGATCGTCGTCCGCGACGAGCGTGACCTGGCGGGCGAGGGCAAGTCGCAGGAGATCTTCCGCTTCGACGGCGGCATCAGCGAATTCTGTGAGTACCTCGCACAGGACAAGGCCGTGTGCGACGTCATGCGCCTCACCGGCAACGGCACCTTCAAGGAGACCGTCCCGGTCCTCGACGACCGCGGCCACATGACCCCGACCGAGGTCACCCGCGACCTCGCCGTCGACATCGCCCTGCGCTGGGGCACCGGCTACGACACCACGGTCAAGTCGTTCGTCAACATCATCGCCACGCCCAAGGGCGGCACGCACGTCACCGGTTTCGAGCGCTCCCTCACCAAGACCGTCAACGAGGTCCTGCGCTCCGCGAAGCTGCTGCGCGTCGCCGAGGACGACATCGTCAAGGACGACGCGCTCGAGGGTCTGACCGCCGTCGTGACCGTACGGCTCGCCGAGCCGCAGTTCGAAGGCCAGACCAAGGAGGTCCTCGGCACCTCCGCGGCCAACCGGATCGTCGCCAATGTCGTGGCCAAGGAGCTCAAGGCCTTCCTGACCTCGACCAAGCGCGATGCCAAGGCGCAGGCCCGGGCTGTTCTGGAGAAGGCCGTCGCCGCGGCGCGCACGCGTATCGCAGCGCGCCAGCACAAGGAGGCGCAGCGCCGTAAGACGGCCCTGGAGTCGTCCTCGCTGCCGGCCAAGCTCGCGGACTGCCGCAGTGACGACGTCGACCGGAGCGAGCTCTTCATCGTCGAGGGAGACTCCGCGCTCGGCACGGCCAAGCTCGCCCGGAACTCCGAATTCCAGGCGCTGCTCCCGATCCGCGGCAAGATCCTCAACGTCCAGAAGTCGTCCGTCTCCGACATGCTCAAGAACGCCGAGTGCGGCGCGATCATCCAGGTCATAGGAGCGGGTTCCGGCCGGACCTTCGACATCGACGCGGCTCGGTACGGCAAGATCGTCCTCCTCGTCGACGCCGACGTCGACGGCGCGCACATCCGCTGTCTGCTGCTCACCCTCTTCCAGCGCTACATGCGGCCGATGGTCGAGGCCGGCCGGGTCTTCGCGGCCGTGCCGCCGCTGCACCGGATCGAGCTGATCCAGCCCAAGAAGGGCCAGGACAAGTACGTCTACACGTACTCGGACAACGAACTGCGCTCCACGCTGCTCGAGTTCCAGCGCAAGGGCATCCGCTTCAAGGACTCCATCCAGCGCTACAAGGGCCTCGGAGAGATGGACGCCGACCAGCTCGCGGAGACCACGATGGACCCGCGCCACCGCACGCTCCGCCGGATCAACATCGGCGATCTGGACTCCGCGGAGCAGGTCTTCGATCTGCTGATGGGCAACGAGGTGGCGCCGCGCAAGGAGTTCATCACGAGCTCCGCGGCGACGCTCGACCGCTCGCGCATCGACGCCTGAGGCCGGCCCGGGCGGAGGATTCCTCGCCACCCCGAGCGGAGGCAACTGGGCCCCACCCCCGGGCGGGTGGGGCATCCATCACCTGATGGGGTGAAGAGACAGGAGAGCAGAGTCCTGGATCTTCCCGCTATGTCCATCCTTGTGCACGCGGCCGAAACGGTTCGCTGACAAGGAGAACAGAGCGTGGAGAAGCAGGAACGCCGGGACGCCGGGGCAGTAGGGCTCGACGACCCGTGGTACGACGCGCTGGCCTCCGGCTGGGGCGAGCTGGACGGGTCGGGAGTACCCGTGCCCGCGGTGTCCCCCGGGGCCGCGGGCCCGGAGCACCACCACAGCGCGACGGACATCTATGTGGAAGTGCGGCGCAGCGCCGCCTTCCAGGAAGTGCGCAGTCGCTACCGGCGGTTCGTCGTACCCGCGACCCTCGCCTTCTTCGTCTGGTACGTGGCGTACGTCATCGCCGCCACCACCGCACCCGGGCTGATGGCGAGGCCCGTCGCCGGCGCGGTGAACGTGGCGATGGTGGCGGGACTCGGTCAGTTCCTCAGCACATTCCTGCTGACCTGGGCCTACGCCCGGCATGCCCGGCTGCGCCGGGACCGCGCGGCGCTCGATCTGCGGTGGACCGTCTTCGACCGGACCCACGACCAGGAGACGACGCGGGGGAACGAGCGTTGACCGACGACCACCAGACTCTGGCGCTGCTGTTGTTCAGCGCGTTCATCGCCGTGACCCTGGCGATCACCACATGGGTGAGCCACAATCGCGGTGGCTCGGCGGAGGAGTTCTACGCGGGCGGGCGCCTGTTCTCGCCCATGGAGAACGGATTCGCCATCGCCGGCGACTACATGTCCGCGGCTTCCTTCCTCGGCATCTCCGGTCTCATCGCGCTCTACGGCTACGACGGGATGCTCTACTCCGTGGGCTTCCTCGTGGCCTGGCTGGTCGTGCTGCTGCTCGTCGCCGAACTCGTGCGCAATTGCGGCCGGTTCACGCTCGCGGATGTGGTCGCCGCCCGGATGAGCGAACGCCCGGTCCGTATCGCGGCGGGAACTTCCTCGGTCACCGTGTCCGTTCTCTATCTGGTGGCGCAGATGGTGGGGGCAGGGAGCCTGGTCGCTCTGCTTCTGGGCGGGACGAGCGAAGCCGCGCGCTCATGGACCGTCATCGGTGTCGGCGCCCTGATGGTCGTCTATGTGTCGTTGGGAGGGATGCGAGCCACCACCTGGATCCAGATCGTCAAGGCCGTGCTGCTGATGGCGGGAGCGGTCACGCTCACCGTGCTCGTACTGATCCGTTTCCACGGCGACTTCAACCAGCTGCTCAACTCGGCGGCCGAACAGAGCGGCCACGGCAGGGACTTCCTCTCGCCGGGCCTGCGGTACGGCGGGGACTGGACCGCGCGCCTGGACTTCATCAGCCTAGGGCTGGCACTCGTCCTGGGTACCGCGGGCCTGCCCCACATCCTGTCGCGCTTCTACACCGTGCCGACCGCACGCGCCGCCCGTCGCTCCGTCGTCTGGTCCATCGGGCTGATCGGCAGCTTCTATCTGATGACGATCGTCCTCGGCTTCGGCGCCGCGGCCATTCTCGGCACCGACGAGGTACGGGCGTCGAACGCGGCGGGGAACACGGCGGTTCCGCTGCTCGCCCTCGACCTCGGAGGGGGAGCGGGCTCCACCGGGGGCACGGTGC
Organism: Streptomyces sp. NPDC054841; assembly: GCF_053611045.1. Taxonomy (NCBI): domain Bacteria; kingdom Bacillati; phylum Actinomycetota; class Actinomycetes; order Kitasatosporales; family Streptomycetaceae; genus Streptomyces; species Streptomyces sp. NPDC054841. The sequence continues at coordinate 5,626 of NZ_JBSGZO010000187.1, forward strand.
TGTTCGCCGTCGTCGCGGCCGTGGCCTTCGCGACGATCCTGGCCGTCGTCGCCGGGATCACGCTCGCCTCCTCGGCTTCGGTCGCCCATGATCTGTACGCCTCGCTGAAGCGCCGCCATGCGAAGCAGTACAGCGAGGTCGCGGTGGCGCGGGTCGCGGCGGCCGGGGTCGGAGCGGCCGCGATCGCCCTCGGCCTGCTCGCCCGCGATCTGAACGTCGCCTTCCTGGTCGGGCTGGCCTTCGCCGTCGCCGCTTCGGCCAATCTGCCGGTGCTGCTCTACTCCTTGTTCTGGCGGAACTTCACCACGCGAGGTGCGGTGTGGTCGGTGTACGGCGGGCTGCTTCCCGCACTGCTGCTGGTGCTGCTCTCCCCGGTCGTGTCGGGCAGCCCGGAAGCCCTGTTCCCGGGCATGGACTTCCATGTGTTCCCGCTGCAGAACCCGGGAGTGGTCTCCATCCCGCTGGGCTTCCTCGCGGGCTGGATCGGCACGGTCACATCGTCCGAGGAACCGGACGAGGCGAAGCACGCGGAGACGGAGGTACGGGCGCTGACCGGGGCGGGTGCGGTGTGAGGAGTGACAGGACGGGCAGGGCCTGATCCACACGATTCGCCGGACAGGTCCTTCCCACTGGAGTACTGGGGGTGTTGATCACGAGTGCTGACGACGCTCGTGATCAATACACCTAGGGCCTGATCCAAACGACGGGCCTTAGCCCTTCGAGTCCGGCTTCCAGTCCTGGACGAGGAGCCCGAGCAGCACCTCGTCGAGAAACTCGCCCATCACCCAGGCCGAGGAGCGCAGCACGCCCTCGCGGACGAAGCCGTTGCGCTCGGCTGAGCGCAGCATCGCGGTGTTGTCCGACAGCGTCTCGATCTGCAGCCGCTGCAATCCGCGCACGACGAAACCGTAGTGGCACAGCGCTGCGACCACGTCGGTGCCGTAACCCTTCCCGCGAGAGGACGGCAGCAGCCCAAGGCCGATGTGCGCGGACCGGTTGTGGTTGTCGATGCCCCACAGCGTCGCGGTGCCGACCAGCGTGCCGCCGTCCAACTCCACTACAGAGAACGGGACGTGCCCTTGCTCCTTGTCGTCCACCACGAGCCGCGGGTCCTTCGAGCCGGGCGTGATCGGCCGCCACGGCCCGCCTTCGGCCCGCGAGGCGTTGACCACGTCGTCGTAGAGCTCGGCCCGCAGGATCGGGATGTCGTCCTCGTGCCGGGCCCTGAGCCCGACCTTGGTGCTCCTTAGCATGCAAGCTTCCTATCCGACCGGACTCGCCGACGGCAAACCGATAAGGCAACTGCGGCACCTCCGGGACCCCCCAGGGTCTGGAAGCACGTCGCTGAGCCCCAAACGATCCGCCGGACAGGCCCTGGCTAGGCGCTCGTCGCCCACGTGTATCTGTGCTCCGGGCGGCCCGTCTCGCCGTACCTCAAGGACAGGCGCACCCTGCCCGAGCGTTCCAGGAGCTTCAGATAGCGCTGCGCGGTCTGCCTGCTGACGCCCGCCCGTTCGGCGATCTCCTGGGCGGACAGCGCGGCGTCGGCGGCCAGCAGGACCTTGCGGACCAGCTCGGCCGTGGTGGGGGAGTGGCCCTTGGGGAGGCCGGGTGCGCCGGTGGCCGAGAGGGCGCCGAAGATACGGTCCACCTCGTCCTGTTCGGCCTCGCCGCCGCTTTCCAGGGTGCGGCGGAGTCCCGCGTACGCCTCCAGCTTGGCGCGCAGGCCGGCGAAGTTGAACGGCTTCACCAGATACTGGAGCGCCCCGTGCCGCATCGCTGCCTGGACGGTGGCGACATCGCGCGCCGCGGTCACCATGATCACGTCGGTCTGGTGGCCTTGGCGGCGCAGTTCCCGGACGACCGAGAGCCCGTTCTCGTCCGGCAGATAGTGGTCCAGCAGGATCAGATCCACGGGCAGTCCGGCGATCCGCGCGAGCGCCTCGGCGGCGGAGTGCGCCTGTGCGACCACCCGGAAGCCCGGCACCTTGGTGACATAGGCCGCGTTGATCTTCGCGACCCGGACGTCGTCGTCCACGACCAGGACGTTGATCAGCTCGTCGGGCGGCGTGCTCATCGTGGCTCTCCCACGGTCGCGAGACCCGGTTCCGTCAGGGCCTCGGGGAGTACGACCGTGAACTCCGCGCCGCCGCCCGCGGCCGCACCGGCCTCGGCCACCCGGGCACTGCCGCCCTGCCGCTCCGCGAAGCGCCGGACCAGCGCGAGCCCGAGCCCCCGCTTGCCGTGCGCAGGAGGCTCCTTCGTGGACCAGCCCTCGGTGAAGATCAGCTCGCGCTGCTCGGACGGGACGCCCGGCCCGCTGTCGGAGACCCGCAGGACGGCCGTACGCCCCTCCCCGCGCAGCTCGATCTCGATGCGCGGGTCCTTGGAGCCGGCGGCGGCGTCCAGCGCGTTGTCGATGAGATTGCCGACGACGGTCACCAGGCCACGGGGGTCGACCAGCCGGTCCGGCAGCAGGGTGCCGGGCGAGATCCGCAGCGAGACGCCCCGCTCCGCCGCCACCGTCGCCTTGCCGACCAGCAGCGCGGCCAGCAGCGGGTCGTGGATCTTCTCGGTGACCTGCTCCGCGGTGGCCCGGTGCACCCCGACGACCTCGGTCACGAACTCCACGGCCTCCTCGTGCATCTCCAGCTCCAGCAGCCCGAGCAGCGTGTGCATACGGTTCGCGTGTTCATGGTCCTGGGCGCGCAGCGCGTCGATCAGCCCGCGCGTGGAGTCCAGTTCGCGGCCGAGCTGTTCCAGTTCGGTGCGGTCGCGGAGCGTGGCGACGGCGCCGCCGTCGTCGGTCGGCATCCGGTTGGCGATCAGTACGCGGTGGCCGCGCACCGTCACCAGGTCCTTGCCGCTCACCCGGCCGGCCAGCACATCCGTGGTGCGGCCGGCACCGAGCACCTCGTCGAGCGGTTGTCCGGTGGCCTCCGGCCCGAGGCCGAGAAGGCGCTGCGCCTCGTCGTTCATCAGCCGGATCCGGCCGGACCCGTCGAGGGCGACGACGCCTTCCCTGATGCCGTGCAGCATCGCCTCGCGCTCGGCGAGCAGCGCCGAGATATCGGAGAAGGCCAGGTCGTGGGTCTGCCGCTGGAGCCGCCGGGAGATCATGTACGCGGCGAGGGCGCCGGCGGCCAGGGCGCCGCCCGCGTAGGCGAGCAGCCCGGGAATGGCGGCGAGCAGACGGTCGCGGACACTGTCGTACTCGATGCCGACGGAGACCGCGCCGATGATCTTGCCCTGGTCGTCGCGCAGCGGGACCTTTCCGCGGGCGGAGCGGCCGAGGGTGCCGCTGTCGATCTCCATCACGTGCTTGCCCGCGAGAGGCTCACTCGGGTCGGTGGAGACGACCCTGCCTATCTCGCCGGGGTCGGTGTGCGACCAGCGCACTCCCCGCGTGTCCATGACCACCACGTACTCGGCGCCGGCTGCCTTCCGGATGCGCTCCGCCTCGGCCTGTACGGGGCCGCGGAGGGACGGCGGCGTGGTGAGGAGGTCCTCGGCGACCTGAGGCGAGGCGGAGGTCTCGGCGATCGCGAGCGCGCGCCGCATGGCCTGGTCGTCGAGCTCGGCGCTCAGCGGTGCCAGGAAGAGGCCGGTGGCCACCACGGTGACGCCGGTGGCGACGGCCAGCTGCATCAGCAGGACCTGTGCGAAGACCCGCCGCGGCCAGCCGAGCCGCCGCCGTCTCGCGGGTGCGCCTGCGGGGCCGGTCGGTGCGGGGCTCATACCCATGCACGGTAAGGGGCCCCGACACCCTTCGGGAAATGTCACCGTCCGTGCCCACGCGGTTCACGCAAGCCGTCTGCGTGAACCGCAAGCCATGTGCCGCGGCTTCCGCGCACCGCTGAGAACCCCTGGTGCGCGGCGATTCCTCGGGTGTCCGTCCAGCTGACGAGCGGCCCGCTGGAGGAGGGCGGGCCGTCCCGGGACAGCGCCGCGTGGCTGAGGGCCTGAGACGGCGGTCCGGCGGCGCGGGCTGACGCCCGGGGCCGGCGCTTCGACCGGCCTGCCGGCGGCGGGCTGTCTCAACGGCGGTCGGCCCTGGGCCCGTTGGGCCGGTCGGGCCCGGTGCTCGGTGCTCGGTGCCGACCGGTCGGCCGACCGGCCCGGACGCCTCAGGGCAGCGGTCTCGGCGGGCGCGGGCCGTTGTACTGCCCGCTGGGGCGCATCCGCAGTGGACGCTCCTCGTACTCCTCCAGGGCATGCGCGATCCAGCCGGCCGTACGCGCCACCGCGAAGACGGTCTCGCCCGCCTCGGCCGGCATTCCGGCCGACACCGACAGCACCGCGAGCGCCAGGTCCACATTGGCGTGCAGTTCCACCTGGCGGGCGGTCGTCGCCTCGACCTCCCGGGCGGCGTCCAGCGCGGGACGGGCGCCGGGAATCGTCGCCAGTACGTCGAACAGGGCCTCGGCGCGTGGGTCCTGGGCCGGGTACAGGCGGTGCCCGAGCCCCGGCACCCGGCGGCCCGCGCGCAGATGGTCGGCGACGACCGGCGCCGCACTGCCGCGCTCCAGCACCTCGGCGAGCATCCGGTGGGCGAGCCCACTGGCGGCCCCGTGCAGCGGACCGTCCAGCGCACCGAGTCCTGCCGACACCACGGCGTACGGATGAGCGCGGGCGGACGCCGCGACCCGCACCGCGAGTGTCGAGGCGGCGAGATCGTGGTCGATCAGCAGCGACAGCGCCATGTCGAGGGCGCGCAGGGACGCCTCGTCGGGCTGCTCGGCGGTGAGCCGTGACCAGAGGCGCCAGGCGAGCCTGCCCTCGCCACGATGCGCGCGGCCGACCGTGGGGAGCGCGTCGACCAGGGTGGGAATGAGCATGCGGGCGACGCCGAGCACGGCGTCCCGGTCGAGGTCGAAGCGGAGCGGATCGGCGGCCGCCGCGGCGATCGCGGCCACCCGGAGCCGGTCCGTCGAGCCGCTGTGCCCCGGCAGTGCCGCGACCGCGCGCCGGGCCGCGGCGAGCGCGTCGGGCGGTGCGGTGAAGCGGACGCCTGCCCGCAGCGTGCCGGTCCAGAGCCAGTCGGCGATCTCCTCGTAGTCGTACCGGCGCGCGAGTTCGGTCGCGTCGACGCCGCGGAAGTAGTAGCGGTCCTTGTCGATCAGCGTGATGCCCGTGCGGATCCGCTGGACGGCGTCGCCGCCGGCGGCGGGCTCCCGGCGGCCCCTGCGGACGAGCGCGTCGACCTCCTTGGCGTCGAACGTGCTGCCGCGCCCGGCGGGATCGCGCCGGCTGGCGAGCTGCCCGCGGCTGACGTACGCGTACACCGTCTCGGGCTTCACGCCGAGCCGTTCGGCCGCCTCGCGCGTGGTCAGCCGCTCTCCGTCCGCGGCGTGATCCTGATCCGTCATGAGGACACCGTACACACCCTGTACATGTATTGATTCAATCAATATTGACAGTGATGAAGTCAAGCATGGACAGTCGAATCAATTGAGGGAGGACACCACCATGCAGAGCACCAACGGGGCAGCCGCGCCTCTCGACGTACCGCGCGGACTCGCGGGCGTCGTCGTCACCGACACCGCACTCGGGGACGTCCGAGGGCGCGAGGGCTTCTACCACTACCGCCAGTACTCGGCCGTGGAGCTTGCGGAGAGCAGCGGCTTCGAGGACGTCTGGCATCTGATGTTCCACGGCCGGCTGCCGGACGCCGCGCAGCGCGAGGCCTTCCTGACGCGGACCGCGTCACTGCGCCGACTGCCCGACGACGTCCGGGCGGCACTGCCCGCCATCGCGCGTTCCTGCGCCCCGTCCGGCCCGCTCGCCGGACTGCGCACCGCGCTCTCACTGCTCGGAGCGTCGGCGGGGCTGCGGCCCGTGTACGACCTCGACGCCGAACGCCGCCGTGCCGACGCGCTCGCGGCCTGCGCCGCCGTGCCGACGCTGCTGACCGCGCTGTACCGGCTCGGCCGGGGACTGGAGCCGGTCGAACCGCGCGAGGATCTTCCGTACGCCGCCAACTACCTCTACATGCTGACCGGTTCCGAGCCGGAGGCCGCCCGCGCGCGGGCCGTCGAGCAGTACCTCATCTCCACCGTCGACCATGGATTCAACGCCTCCACCTTCACCGCCCGGGTGATCACCTCCACCGGTGCGGACCTCGTGGCCTGCCTGGTCGGCGCGGTCGGAGCGCTCTCGGGGCCGCTGCACGGCGGGGCGCCGAGCCGCGCGCTGGACACGCTCGACGCGATCGGCACGCCGGACCGCATCGACCCGTGGATCAGGGAACGGGTTCTCGCGGGGGAGCGGATCATGGGCTTCGGACACCCGGTCTACCGCACGGAGGATCCGCGTTCACGCATGCTGCGCTCCATCGCCCAGAGCTTCGGCGGGCCGCTGGTCGACTTCGCGGTCGAGGTGGAGGCACGCGTCGAGGCGATCCTCGCGGAGCTGAAGCCGGGACGCGAACTGCACACCAATGTGGAGTTCTACGCGGGCGTGGTCATGGAGCTGTGCGGGCTGCCGCGGGACATGTTCACTCCGACGTTCTGTGCGGCCCGGGTGGTCGGCTGGAGCGCCAACATCCTGGAACAGGCCGAGGACTCCAAGATCATCCGTCCTGCGGCGCGCTATGTGGGTCCGCCGCCGCCCCAGCCGCTCCCGGCGGCCTCCTGACCGGCCCTATCCTGGGGCTCCGACCGAATTGAGAGCCTCGATCGAGAGCCCCGGAGGAGCCGTCTTGAGCCAGCCGCAGATCCCCGTCATCGTCCTCGCGGGCTTTCTGGGATCCGGCAAGACGACGTTGCTCAACCATCTGCTGCGGGCCGGCCGCGGGACCCGGATCGGCGCCATCGTCAATGACTTCGGGTCGATCGAGATCGATGCCATGACCGTGGCCGGCCAGCTCGGCGACTCCACGGTGTCCCTCGGCAACGGCTGTCTGTGCTGCGCGGTCGACGCGAGCGAGCTGGACGTCTTCCTCGACAAGCTCACCCGGCCCGCCGCCCGGCTCGATGTGATCGTCATCGAGGCGAGCGGTCTCGCCGAGCCGCAGGAACTCGTCCGAATGCTCCTGGCCAGCGAGAACGAACGGATCGTGTACGGCGGCCTCGTCGAGGTCGTCGACGCCGCCGAGTTCGAGGCCACCCGCGAGCGGCACCCCGAGATCGACCGGCATCTCGGCATCGCCGATCTGATCGTGCTCAACAAGGCGGACCGGATCGATGAGGCCGCCGGGCAACTGCTGCGCGAGCGGATCGCGGGGCTCGCCGAGGCCGCGGTGATCCCGGCGACGTACGGGCGCGTCGATCCCGAGCTGCTCTTCGAGTGCCGCCCGCGCGGCGAGCGCGTGGGCCAGCTGTCGTTCGAGGACCTCTACGACGACGAGCACGAGCAGGTCGACCACGAGCACGACGACCACGACGGCCATCTGCACGCCGCCTACGAGACCGTCTCGTTCACCGCCGCCGAGCCCCTCCACCCGCGCAGGCTGCTGGACTTCCTCGACTCACGGCCCGAGGGGCTCTACCGGATCAAGGGCTTCGTCGACTTCGGCGGGGCCGACCCCCGCAACCGGTACGCCGTCCACGCGGTCGGCCGCTTCCTCCGCTTCTACCCGGAGCCCTGGCCGGCGGGCGACACCGCCGAGCGGCAGACCCAGTTGGTCCTCATCGGCTCCGGCACCGACACCGGCGCCCTGCTCGAAGAGCTCGATGCCGCCCGGGTGACCGGACCGCAGGACGCCCCCGCCGAACACAGCATGTGGGGCGTCCTGCGATACGTGCCCGAACAGCTGGGCCCGGACGGCTACATGCAGTGACCCCTTGTTCGACGGGAAGTAGGCGGTTCATAGGATCAACCCGTGACGACAGGGACAACGGGGTGGGTACCGCCGACCGAAACGGAACAACTGCTGTACGAGGCAAGGACGGCCGGCGGCCAGGAGGCGGGACTCGCCGTACTCTCGCGCGCCAGGCTGTTCCTGCCCGTCGGCCGGCTGTACGCGGACACCCCCGGTTCCACGGCCCCGCTCGTTCCCTTCAAGGACCCGCTGACCGGTCAGTGGGGCATCGCGGTGTTCACGGCGGGGATGCTGGCGGCCTGGCACCCGGAGTGGGTGCACCGGTCCACTACCCTCGCCGAGCTGGCCCGGACCTGGCCGAACGACAAGTGGCGGCTGGCCGTCAACCCGGGTACGCCATGTGCCATCAGCGTCGACGCCAGGCGATCCCACCGCAAGGCGTGGCTGAAGACAGCCGATGGGGCCGGCGGTCCACCGCGCGGCCTGCTGGTCACGCATTCCCACGGCCCGTCGCACGGCGCCCTGGCCCACGGTCTGGCCTGCGGCGCGCATCTGGCGCTGCACAACAGCGTCGCGTGGAACGAACTCGGCACGACCTACTTCGACTACCCCACGGACATCGGCACCCTGCGCGGCACCTGGAGGGTGAGGAACCGCGCCCAGTACCGCGACAAGCTCGCCGACCTGTACGGGGCCAGGCTCTCCGGCAGGGAGGAGGCCATCGCACTGAGTGCCCGTGCCGGGCTGGCCGGACGCCTGGGCCGGCACCCCTCCGAAGAGGAGTGGCTGGACGACGTCACGCGGACCCTCATGACGCGCAGAGCGGACGAGGAGACGGTCAAGGAGGTCCGGGACACCGCGAAGCGGATCGCCTGCTACGAGGAGCGCTTCCGCGCCGACGGGGTGCTCGGCGCCGGTGAACGCGTCGACTCGACGGCCGCGTTCGACTACGGACGGATCATCGCCTTCGTACGGATGGGGCTCGGAGCCCGCCTGTGCGATCCGCAGGAGGCGGAGCAGGCGGTGCTGAAGGCGGGCAGGCTGAGCCGGGAGACGTACGCCTCGTGGAGCGCGTTCTCGGCGGCGTACTGCCTGGCGCGTGTACTCGCCTTCGACGAGGGCGAGTTCGGGCGGACGTACCAGGAGTCGGTCGTCCAGCACCGGATGCTCACCCAGGATCCGACGAGCCCCTACCGGAGCGTGCCGTGGTCATGAACTGGATCCCCCCGACTCCGGTGGAGCGAGCGCTGTGCGAGGCCGGGCAGCGCGGGGACGTGGAGGTGCAGCTGCGGGTGCTGGCGGCCGAGCAGCTCTACGTCGGACAGGCCCGCCACGAGGTCGACGCGGAGCCGGGCGTGTACCGCTGGCGCGTCGCCACGGACCCGACGACCGGAACGCGGTTCAGGCCCCTGCTCACCCGCGGCATGCTGCCGCCCTGGCACCCGGACTGGGTCTTCCACGAGATAGACCTGGACATGGCGGCCGAGCACACCTGGAACGACCCCGCGCTGTGGCTGGCCGTCAATCCTGGCACTCCGGCGGCCCTCCATCTGCCGGCCTCGCCCCAGCACCGAGCCGCCTGGCGCCGGTACCACGCGGAGAACGACCGCTCGACGCGGCACCGGCTGACGGCCCTGCACACCGGGCCGTTGTTCGGGCCGCTCGCCTTCGGGCTCGCGTGCGGGGCGCACCTCGTGGTGCGGGACGGCGTGCCGTGGAACGAGCTCGGTACGGTCTACACCGACTACGAGTGCGACCGGAGCAGGTTGCGCCGTGACTGGGGTCTCACCGACAACACAGGCTGGCAGAAGCAGATCTCCGCGCTGCTGGACTACTCCAACAGCCCGCCCCAGCCGGAATTCGCACTCAAGGTGCGCGAACGGCTGCGCCAGGGCCTGGGCGAGCTGCCGCCCGCCGGCCTCTGGCGGGAGACCGCCGCCGGGTCCCTCCAGGACCGGGGAGCCCCGCCCGAACTCGTCAAGGACATGGAGGAGCTGGTCCGCCGCATCCTCCGGTACGAGGCCAGATTCCGGGCCGACGGGCTGCTGCCCGACGACGGCTGGGTCGCCACCGCCGCCGCGTACGACTACGGGCGGGCGAGCTGCCTGGCCCGCTGGGGGCTGGCCGCCCGGCTGTGCACTCCGCACGAGGCGGAGCAGTCGATCGTCCACGCGGGTGCACTGAGCAAGTCGGCGTACTACTCGTGGGAGGCGTTCTCCGCGGGCTACATACTGGGCCGGGTCCTGCGCTTCGACGACGAGGAGTACGGCTCGTTCTACGAGGACGCGCTCTCCGCCCACCGGCTGCTCGTCGAGGACGAGGGCAGCCCCTGGCGGAACATCCCCTGGAGCTGAACGCCGGCCGCCCCCGCTCCCGGTGACCAGGC
>NZ_JBSGZO010000188.1:0-15444 GCF_053611045.1 Streptomyces sp. NPDC054841
ACCAAGCCCGTCCGGCGCTTGAGGACGGACACACCGGGTCACCCGCGGTACCGGGCGCACCAAGCCCGTCCGGCGATTGCGGACGGACACACCGGACGCCGCCACCGCACCGGGCACACCATCACCGCCCCCCGCCGGAAGCGCACCGCACACCCACCCACCGGCAGCAGCCCGCACCAAGCCCGTCCGGCGCTTGAGGACGGACACACCGGGTCACCCGCGGTACCGGGCGCACCAAGCCCGTCCGGCGATTGCGGACGGACACACCGGCCACGCCCACGGCAGAGAGCACACCGTCACCGCCCCCGCCGGAGCCGCACCACACCGCACCCCCCCACCCCCGGAGGGCCCCCGCACACAACAGAGGCCCGGATCCTCAGGCAGAAATGCCGTCGATCCGGGCCATCGCGTCGTCCGCGCCGTACGGCTGCAGGTATGGCAGCCAGCGCGGGTCCCTATGCCCGGTGCCGATGATGCGCCAGGCCAGGCCGCTCGGCGGGGCGGGTTGGTGCCGCAGCCGCCAGCCCAGCTCCCGCAGGTGCCGGTCGGCCTTGACGTGGTTGCAGCGGCGGCACGCGGCCACCACGTTGTCCCATACGTGCTGACCACCGCGGCTGCGCGGAATGACGTGGTCGACGCTGGTTGCGACGCCACCGCAGTACATGCAGCGGCCCCCGTCGCGGGCGAACAGCGCGCGGCGGGTAAGAGGAACGGGCCCCCGGTAGGGGACCCGGACGAAGCGTTTGAGTCTGACCACGCTGGGCGCGGGCAGAACCCGGGTCGCACTGTGCATCAAGGCGCCGGACTCCTCGAGACAGATGGCTTTGTTCTCGAGGACGAGGACGAGCGCGCGGCGGAGCGGTACGACGCCGAGGGGCTCGTACGACGCGTTGAGGACCAGGACATGCGGCACGGATGCCTCCTTGTACGCCGGCGGCGCGTGGCTCGCGCCGGGACGATCTGCTCTCAGTCTCTCCTCATGCCTGGTCGAAGCGCCACTACGTCCCCGTAACGGGCCGGAAGGATTTTGTGTGCGCTCGGCCACACCAGGAAGTTCCCCGGGTGAGCCTTGTCTCTCCCTCGAACAGAACATCAAGGGCACGGCGTGTGCCCCGTTAGTGTGGTTGGACCGCCGATGTAAGCCGTGGAGGTATCCGCCGTGTCCCTGGCCGCCGATCCGTCTGCCCCGCCCGTCACCCTCGACGAGGCCGCGGAGAAGGCCACCAACGCCGCAGGCTGGGTGGAGCAGAACTGGTCCACCTGGCTGAGCGTCGGCCTCCGGATCCTGCTGATCGTGGTGATCGCGGTGCTGCTGCGGATCGCCATCCGCCGCGCGCTCACCAGGCTGATCGAACGGATGAACCGCAGTGCCCAGGCGGTGGAGGGCACCGCCCTCGGCGGTCTGCTGGTGAACGCGGAGCGCCGTCGGCAGCGCTCCGAGGCGATCGGCTCGGTCCTGCGCTCGGTCGCGTCGTTCGTGATCCTGGGCACCGCGGCGCTGATGATCCTCGGCGCGCTCAACATCAATCTGGCTCCGCTGCTCGCCTCGGCGGGCGTCGCGGGCGTGGCGCTCGGCTTCGGCGCCCGGAACCTGGTCACCGACTTCCTCTCCGGCGTCTTCATGATCCTGGAGGACCAGTACGGGGTCGGGGACAGCGTCGACGCGGGCGTCGCGTCCGGCGAGGTGGTCGAGGTCGGCCTGCGCGTGACGAAGCTGCGCGGCGACAACGGTGAGATCTGGTACGTCCGAAACGGCGAGGTCAAGCGCATCGGCAACCTCAGCCAGGGCTGGGCGACCGCCTCGGTGAACGTGACGGTCCGCCCGACCGAGGACATGGACCGGGTGCGCGAGGTCATCGAGGAGGCCGCCTCGTCGATGACCAAGGACGAGCCGTGGAACGAGCGGCTGTGGGGTCCGGTCGAGGTGCTGGGCCTGACCGAGGTGCTGCTGGACTCGATGACGGTCTCGGTCTCCGCGAAGACGATGCCGGGCAAGGCCCTCGGTGTGGAGCGCGAGCTGCGCTGGCGCATCAAGCGCGCCTTCGACCAGGCCGGCATCCGGATCGTGGGCGGTCTGCCGCTGCAGGCCGACGGCGAGCAGCCGGTCAAGGACCCGACGGCGGGCGTGGCGGCCCCGTCGGCGTACTCCTCGTCGACGTCGCCCCAGTCGATGGCGGCCTCCCCGATCACACCGCCGGGCCTGTCGAAGTAGCGGCGCGCACAGCACAGCGCGAACAAGCGCGCACACCAGAAGCCCGTACCAGCGCGCTGAAAAGAAGGGGCGCCTCCGCCGTGACGGCGGGGGCGCCCTTTCGCGTGAGCGTCCCCCGGAGGCGGCCAGGGCGGTAACGCTTTGGTTGCCGCGTGCGCGGCGCGCGTCGAGGGGTATTGACGACCCGATGACGGGGCACTTACGTTCTCGGCATCAAATAGGAAACTTTCCTAACAGTGCACTGTTGCTTGAAGGTGAGGTGCATCCGTCGTGGCGGGTACTACCCCGGGGACGCCGCGCGTACTCCGCGCCATGAACGACCGGGCCGCGCTCGATCTGCTGCTGGAGCACGGGCCGCTCTCACGGACCCGCATCGGGAAGCTGACCGGGCTGTCCAAGCCCACCGCCTCCCAGCTGCTGGCTCGGCTGGAGGCCGCCGGACTGGTGGTCGCGACCGGCACGACCGAGGGCCGCCCGGGCCCCAGCGCGCAGCTGTACGCGGTCAACGCACGCGCCGGGTACGCCGCCGGGCTCGATGTGACGCCGAAGCACATCCGTGCCGCGGTCGCCGACATCACCGGGGCCACCGTCGGGGAGTTTCTCCTCAGGACACCGGGGCGGCGCGCCGACAGCGTCGTACGGCAGGTGACCGAGGCTCTCGACGGGGCCGTGAAGGCGGCCGGGATCACCCGGGACGAGGTGCACCGGCTGGTCATCGGGACGCCGGGCGCGTTCGACCCGTCGACGGGGCGGCTGCGGTACGCGTCCCACCTCCCCGGCTGGCACTCGCCCACGCTGCTCGACGAGCTGGCGGCCGCACTGCCCATGCCGGTCGAGTACGAGAACGACGTCAACCTGGTCGCCCTGGCCGAGCAGCGGCTCGGTGCGGCCCGTGGTCACGAGGACTTCGTGCTGCTGTGGAACGAGGAGGGCCTCGGCGCCGCGCTCGTCATCGGCGGCCGGCTGCACCGCGGCTTCACCGGCGGCGCCGGTGAGGTCGGATTCCTGCCGGTGCCCGGAACGCCTCTGGTGCGGCAGGTCTCCAAAGCCGGCAGCGGCGGCTTCCAGGAGCTGGCCGGTGCGCAGATGGTCCCCCGGCTGGCCCGGGAACTCGGCATCGAAGGCGTCGGGCACGGCCCGCACGCAGACGTGGCGTCGGAGCTGTTGCGGCGGGCGGCGGCAGCGGTGACGGACGGGGGCCGGGGACCGTACCGCACGCTGCTCGACACCTTCGGGACCGGGCTGGCCACCGGTCTGGCCTCCATGGTCGCCGTACTCGATCCGGAACTCGTGGTGCTCTCCGGCCTGCTGGTCCTCGCCGGCGGGGAGCCGCTGCGCGACCGGGTCCAGGCGGAGCTCGCCGAACTGGCCGCCTCCCGGCCCCGCCTGGTCATCGGCGACGTACAGGAACACCCCGTGCTGCGCGGGGCGCTGGAGAGCGCCCTGGCAGCGACCCGCGACGAAGTATTCGACACCTCCGCACGCTGACCCCCCGGCCCCACGCCCCCGGCTCCCGGCCCTGTCCCGCCCGTTACTCCATCAGACCGTCAGACCGTCACAGGGAGATCCCGTCATGCCCGGAATCCGTCGGAAAACGGCTGCCGCACTGGCCGCGACCGCTTCGATAGCCCTGCTCGCCACCGCCTGTACGGGGTCGAACGACACCGGTGCGAATGACGACCCGAACGCGCGGACCACGCTCACCTTCTGGCACGGCTGGAGCGCTGCCGGCGAGGTCAAGGCCATCGAGGAGAACATCAAGGCGTTCGAGGACAAGCACCCCAACATCAAGGTGAAGGTCGTCAAGGGCATCACGGACGACAAGCTCAACCAGGCGCTGCGCACGGGCGGTTCGAACGCGCCGGATGTGGTGTCGTCCTTCACCACGGACAACGTGGGCCGGTTCTGCTCCTCCAAGGCGCTCACCGACCTGAAGCCGTTCCTGGAGAAGTCGAAGATCGACCCGGAGAAGACCTTCCTGCCGCAGATGGCCAAGTACACCGAGCACGACGGCACCCGTTGCGCGGTGCCGCTGCTCGGGGACGCGTACGGCCTCTACTACAACAAGAAGGCCTTCGAGGAGGCCGGGATCAAGGCCCCGCCGAAGACGCTGTCCGAGTTCGACTCGGTCGTGAAGAAGCTCACCAAGACCAGAGGCGACGGCTTCGAGCGGCTCGGCTTCATGCCGCTCTACCAGGGTTACGAGACCACCGTCGAGCACTACGGCAGCCAGTTCGGCGTCAGGTACACCGACGGGAACGGAAAGTCCGGCACGGCCCAGGACCCGGCGGTAAAGTCCCTGTTCACGTGGCAGAAGAAGCTGGTGGACGATCTCGGCGGGTTCGAGAAGCTCAACAAGTTCCGGACCGGGCTCGGCGACGAGTGGGGTCCGAAGCACCCCTTCCACACCGGCCAGGTGGCGATGCAGCTGGACGGCGAGTGGCGCGGCAAGATGGCGTCGGACGCCAAGCTGCCGTTCGAGATCGGCGCGGCGCCGTTCCCCGTGCCCGACGACCAGGTCGCCGACTACGGCAAGGGCTATCTGTCCGGCACGATCCTCGGCATCGCGAGCAACAGCCCGAAGAAGAACGCCGCCTGGGAGCTGGTGAAGTACCTCTCCACCGACACCGACGCGGTCGTCTCCTTCGCCAACGCCATCCACAATGTGCCCTCGACCGTCGCGGCGCTGAACTCGCCGAAGCTGAACAACGACCCGCTGTACCGCACGTTCGTCGGCATCGCCCAGCACCCCAAGAGCTCGCACGCCCCCTCGTCCGTCAACGGCGGCGCCTTCCTGCTGACGCTCCAGGAGAACGGCCTCGCGTACGAGAAGGGCGCCCAGAAGGACCTGGACGCGCTGCTGAAGAAGAACGACGCGCAGGTCGACAAGGACAACGAGCAGGCCGGCTGACATGACCACCGCTCCTGTGTCACCGGGGCCGAGGGCGAAGCCCACACGCGGTGTCCCGCGTGCGAAGCGCGCTCGACAGACACTGCGGACCCTCGGCTTCCTCTCCCCCTGGCTGGTCGGGTTCAGCGTGTTCTTCGCGTACCCGCTGATCTCGACCGTCTACTTCTCCTTCATGGAGTACGACGGGTTCACCGCGCCCACCTGGGTGGGCCTGAAGAACTGGGCGTACGTCTTCCAGGACAACCCCTTCTTCTGGCCGTCCCTGCGCAACACGCTCTGGCTCGTGCTGGTGATGGTCACGCTGCGCGTGGTCTTCGGGCTCGGGATCGGGCTGCTGATCACCAAGATCAAGACCGCGGCCGGGCTCTTCCGCACCCTGTTCTATCTGCCCTATCTGGCACCGCCGGTGGCAGCGACGATGTCGTTCGTCTTCCTGCTCAACCCGGGCACGGGACCGACGAACACGATCCTGGGCAAGCTCGGCCTCGGTGAGCCCGAATGGTTCAACAGCCCCGTCTGGTCGAAGCCGTCGCTCACCCTGCTGGCGCTGTGGTGCGTCGGCGACCTCATGGTCATCTTCATGGCGTCGCTGCTCGACGTGCCGAAGGAGCAGTACGAGGCGGCCGAGCTGGACGGCGCGAACGCCTTCCAGCGCTTCCGCTACGTGACGCTGCCCAACATCTCGCCGATCGTGCTGTTCGCGGTGATCACCGGGGTGATCGCCACGATGCAGTACTACACCGAGCCTCTGGTCGCCGCGAAGGTCGCGAGCGGTGTGATCGGCGGTTCCGGGCAGCACTTCGAGCCCGGCTATCCCGACAAGTCCACGCTGACCGTTCCGCAGGTCGTCTACAACCTGGGCTTCCAGCGTTTCGACACCGGGGCGGCGAGTGTGGTGGCACTGGTCCTGTTCGTCCTGGCCATGGTGTTCACCGTGTTCCTGATGCGCAGGCGCAGCGGCTTCATGGCGGCGGAGGACTGATCGACGATGACCCGGACGACACTCTCTCCCGCGCTTGCGGCCGATGTGCCGGCCTCCACGGCGGCGAGCAGCACGGCGGCACGGCAGGCGGCGCGGCGCAGGGCTGCCCTGGAGTGGATCGCGGTCCACTCGCTCGCCGTCGCCGCGGCCCTGTTCTTCCTGCTGCCCTTCGTGTTCGTGTTCCTCACCTCGGTGATGAGCGACGACCAGGCGCTGACCCGCGATCTGTGGCCGCACACCTGGGAGTGGAGCAACTTCGCCGAGGTGTGGAACACGCCGGGGTTCCTGACCTGGTGGCGCAACACGCTGCTGTACGCGGGGCTCGGAACGGTGCTGGCCGTGGCGAGCAGTCTCCCGGTGGCGTACGCGCTCGCGAAGTTCCGCTTCCGCGGACGAAACGTGATGATGATGCTGGTGATTGCGGCGATGATGCTGCCACCGCAGGTGATCATCGTTCCCATGTATCTGTTCTGGGCCAAGCAGCTGGACCTGGCGGGCACGCTCTGGCCGCTGATCATCCCGTTCGCGTTCGGCAACGCGTTCACGATCTTCCTGATGCGCCAGTTCCTGCTGACGATCCCTCGCGAGTACACCGAGGCTGCGAAGATCGACGGCTGCGGCGAGTTCCGCACGATGATCAAGGTCGTCGTGCCGATGGCCAGGCCCGCGATCGCGGCGGCCGCGCTGTTCCACTTCTTCTACTGCTGGAACGACTACTTCGGGCCGCAGATCTACGCATCGGAGAACCCGGCGGCGTGGACGCTGAGTTACGGCCTGGAGTCCTTCAAGGGCGCACACCACACGGACTGGAATCTGACGATGGCCGCGACCGTACTGGTCATGGCCCCCGTGATCGTCGTCTTCTTCTTCGCCCAGAAGGCGTTCGTCGAAGGCGTCACACTGACCGGAGTGAAGGGCTGACAACACACCATGCTGCATTCCATCGGGGGACAGCCCCCGAACCCCCGGCAAACGCCGCACTCCATCGGGGGACAACCCCCGAACCCCCAGCAGGCGCAGCACTCCATCGGGGGACAACCCCCGAACCCCCGGCAGACGCTGCACTCCATCGGGGGACAACCCCCGAACCCCCGGCAGACAAAGATTGCAGTCGTGGGTGGCGGATCCACCTACACACCTGAACTGATCGACGGCTTCGCCCGGTTGAGGGACACCCTCCCGATCGGTGAACTGGTCCTCGTCGACCCGGCGGCGGGCCGGCTGGAGCTGGTCGGCGGCCTGGCCCGGCGGATCTTCGCCAAGCAGGGCCATCCGGGGACCATCACGACCACCGACGACCTCGACGCGGGCGTGGCCGGCGCCGACGCCGTACTGCTGCAGCTGCGCGTCGGCGGGCAGGCCGCCCGGGAGCAGGACGAGACCTGGCCGCTGGAGTGCGGCTGCGTGGGGCAGGAGACGACGGGCGCCGGCGGTCTCGCCAAGGCGCTGCGCACGGTGCCGGTCGTCCTCGACATCGCCGAACGGGTGCGGCGCGCCGCCCCGGACGCCTGGATCATCGATTTCACCAACCCGGTGGGCATCGTGACGCGGGCCCTGCTCCAGGCGGGTCACAAGGCCGTCGGGCTGTGCAATGTGGCCATCGGCCTCCAGCGGAAGTTCGCGGGGCTGCTGGGTGTGACACCGGGCGATGTCCATCTGGAACATGTGGGTCTCAACCACCTCACCTGGGAGACGGGTGTGCGGCTCGGCGGCCCCGAGGGCGAGAACGTCCTGCCGCGGCTCCTCGCCGAGCACGGCGACGCGATCTCCGGCGATCTGAGGCTGCCGCGCGAGATCGTCGACCGGCTCGGCGTCGTCCCCTCGTACTACCTGCGCTACTTCTACGCGCACGACGCGGTCGTACGGGAGCTGCGGACCAAGCCGTCACGGGCGGCCGAGGTCGCCGCAATGGAGAGGCAACTGCTGGAGATGTACGGCGACCCGGCGCTCGACGAGAAGCCGGAGCTGCTCGCCAAGCGCGGCGGCGCCTTCTACTCGGAGGCAGCCGTCGATCTGGCCGCGTCGCTGCTCGGCGGGGGAGGCAGCCCGTTCCAGGTGGTGAACACGTACAACAACGGCACACTGCCGTTCCTCCCCGACGACGCCGTCATCGAGGTGCAGGCCGCCGTCGGCACCAAGGGCGCCACGCCGCTCCCCGTCCCGGCCGTCGACCCGCTGTACGCAGGGCTGATCGCCAATGTCACGGCGTACGAGGACCTGGCGCTGGAGGCCGCGCTGCGCGGCGGCCGCGACCGGGTCTTCAAGGCGCTGCTGTCCCACCCGCTGATCGGCCAGTACGAGTACGCCGAGGCACTCACCGACCAGCTGATCGCACACAACCGGGAGCACCTTTCGTGGGCGTGAACGCATGGGGCCCGGCGGACCGGGAGCACGGGTCGAGGCCCCATGTCCTCGCGATCGACGCGGGCAACAGCAAGACCGATGTGGCGGTGGTCGGGGCCGACGGATCGGTAATGGGTACGGGCCGCGGGGGCGGCTTCCAGCCGCCGGCCGTCGGCGTCGAGACGGCCGTCGGCGCGCTGGCCGGCCCTGTGCGACACGCGCTCGCGGAGGCCGGCGTGGGAGCCACCGCCCATGTCTCGGCCTGTCTCGCCAACGCCGATCTCCCGGTCGAGGAACAGGAGTTGGCGACGGCGCTGCGGGCCCGCGGCTGGGGCGACACCACGGAGGTACGCAACGACACCTTCGCGATCCTGCGCGCCGGGGTCGACCAGCCCCGGGGCGTGGCCGTCGTGTGCGGCGCGGGCATCAACTGTGTCGGCATGCTCCCGGACGGCCGCACCGCCCGCTTCCCCGCGATCGGGAAGATCTCCGGGGACTGGGGCGGGGGCGCGGGGCTCGCGGAGGAGGCGCTGTGGTTCGCGGCGCGCGCGGAGGACGGGCGCGGCGAACCGACGGAGCTGGCGCGCACGCTGCCGGGGCACTTCGGGCTGCCGACGATGTACGCCCTGATCGAGGCGCTCCATCTGGGGCAGATCCCGGGATCCCGCAAGCATGAGCTGACCCCGGTCCTCTTCGCGACGAGCGCGGACGGCGACGGGGTGGCCCGCGCGATCGTCGACCGGCTCGCGGACGAGGTGGTCACTCTGTCGACGGTCGCGCTGGGCCGGCTCGGACTGCTGGACGAGGAGGCGCCGGTGGTGCTCGGCGGCAGCGTCCTCGCCGCCCGCCACCCGCAGCTCGACACCAGGATCACGGAACTGCTGGCCGCACGCGCCCCGAAGGCGACCGTGTCCGTGGTGACCTCCCCGCCCGTCCTGGGCGCGGCACTGCTCGGCCTGGACCGGCTCGGCGCCCCGGAACACGCGCACGCGAGGCTGCGGACGCACTACGGGCAGTAGGGCGGGGCCGGCCTCGCGGCACAACCCGAGGTGACTCGCGGTAGGCCGAGGTGAATGGGAACCGATCCGGGCCGAGCGGCGTATTCATGGTGGGGGCGCGGGAAACAGGGGGCGGCATTGACGCAACAGGCGATATAGCTCAAGATCCAGTCAATCCTGGGTGTGGATGTCCGCCCCTGCGGCCATACTGCTGGCCGGAAGCCGTCCCCCGACCCGCCGGGAGGCGGGATGTCGTCAGTGACCGAGGGGGAGGTCCACGTGACACACACGCCGAGCGCGGCAGGCCCGCCCGCGCCTCCGGTGCCGCAGGTCCCGGCGCAGCCGGGGCACTCGGGACCGCTGCCGGGCCCGGGGTCGCGGCCGTCGGGAGATCAGTCGGCGTCGCCTCCGGGGACTCTCGCGCGGCGCAGCGCCTGGGCGGAGACGACGGCGCGGTTGCGCGCCGCGGCGACGACGGAGCCGGGCCGGCTGCGGATCATCGGTGCCGTACTGGCCGTGCTCGTCGTGGCGTTCGGCGCCGTCACCGCCTTCGAGATCGCCGACCGGGCGTCCGCCGCGGACGACGTGGTGAGCCACAGTCAGCCGCTGAGCGCCGACGCGGCGAGCATCTACCGCTCGCTGGCCGATGCCGATACAGCCGCGGCGAGCGGCTTCCTCACCGGTGCGCAGGAGCCCGCCGCGGTCCGGGAGCGCTATCGCAAGGACATCGCGAGCGCTTCACGGCTGCTGGTGAAGGCCGCTGCGAACACGGACAGTTCAAGCGAATCCGGCCGCTGGATAGCCACGCTCAACGAGCAGCTCCCCCGCTACACGGGCCTGGTCGAGCGCGCCCGTGCCAACAACCGCCAGGGCCTCCCCCTCGGCGGCGCCTATCTGCGGTACGCCAACCAGCAGATGACCACCGAGCTGCTCCCTGCCGCCCAGAAGCTGTACGACGCGGAGACGGCCCGTCTCGAGGACGACGACGGTGCCGCCCGGCTGTGGCCGTTCCTGTCGCTGGCCATCGGCGTGGTGGCGCTCGGCGGGCTGTTCTGGGCGCAGCGCCGCAACTACCACCGTACGAACCGGGTGTTCAACCATGGCCTCCTCGCGGCCACGGCCGCGTCCACGGTCGTCCTGCTGTGGCTGGGCGTCGGGCACACGGTCGCCAGGGCCGAGCTGAACAACGCCCGGGCTCATGGCCAGGAGTCCCTGAAGGTCCTCAACGACGCCCGGATCAACAGCCTCAAAGCCCGGGCCAATGAGAACCTGACGCTCGTCGCGCGGGGCGCCGTGCTCACCGCGGACGGCAAGAGCGACAAGTACGAGACGGACTACACGGCGGGCATGAGCAGGCTCCGTACCTCGCTCGGCCGCGCGGAGGGGCTCGCCGACGACGGCGAGGGCCGCACCCCCGTCGAGGACGCCGTCTCGGCGGTGTCCGAGTGGAAGACCCGGCACAAGTCCGCCAGTGACACCGACAAGGCCGGTGACTACGAAGGAGCGCTGGCGAAGGTGATCGGCAGCAAGGACTCCACGGGGCAGTCCTTCGATCGGGTGGATGCCGCGCTGGAGAAGGCTCTGGCGCATGAGCAGGCCGAGTTCACGCAGTCGGCGGAGGACGGGCGGGGTGCGCTCACCGGTCTGCCGGTCGGCGCGGCGGTGCTGGCCGTGCTCGGCGCGCTGGGCGCGGTCCTGGGCATCGGCCGCAGGCTTTCGGAGTACCGGTGAGAGGGGGAGAGATGAGCGACGGGATGCCGCACGGGGACGTGACCCCGGGCACGACACCGCACGGGGACATGACCTCGGGCACGACACCGCAGGGGCGCACGGCCGCGGGCGCGACAGCACCGGGGCACTTTGCCGCCGGCACGACACCGCTGGGGGGCCGGCCGCGCCGGCTCGCCCGCAGGCTCCGCGGCTGGGGCGGCGTCGCCGGGATGGCGACGGCCTGTGCGCTGACCGCCACGCTCACCCTGCTGCCGCTGTCGCACGGCGGCCCGCCCGCCGGTTCGGTGGCGGGCGCGAGCTCTGCCGCTCTGCTGCCCGAGAAGGCCGCCGGCTGCGTCAGCCCGGAGTCCTCGCTGCGGCCCTCCTCCGCGGACGGCGCGGCGGTCGCCGAGATCAAGCAGCGCGGCAAGCTGATCGTCGGCGTCGACCAGAACAGCTACCGGTGGGGTTACCGCAGGGCGGACGGCAAGCTGGAGGGCTTCGACATCGATCTGGCCCGGGCGATCGCGGAGGACATCCTCGGGGACCCTAACAAGATCATCTTCCGGGCGATCCCCACCAATCAGCGGATCGCGGCACTCAACAACGGAACGGTCGACATCGTCGTACGCACGATGACCATCAACTGCAGCCGCATCAAGCAGGCCGCCTTCTCCACCGCGTACTTCCAGACCGGGCAGCAGGTGCTCGCCCCCAAGGAGTCCGCGATCACCGGCTACAACGCGACTCTGGCGGGCAAGAAGGTCTGCTCGGCCGAGGGCTCCACGGCCTTCGAGGCGCTGCAGAAGGAGTCCTACGGCGCGGTCTTCAAGGACGCGGACGACGGCGGCCCGGGCGACAAGGACCGGTTGACCGTCTCCAACCAGCTGGACTGCCTGGTCCGGCTCCAGCTCGGCGAGGTCGACGCGGTGGTGACGGACGCCGCCCTCGCGGCCGGCCAGGCGGCACAGGACCCGGCCGTCGAACTGAAAGGCGGCAAGCCTTTCACCACCGAGTACTACGGCGTGGCCGCCAAACTGGGCAAGGACGACCTCGTCCGCCGCGTCAACAAGGTGCTGGACGAGTACCGCAGGGGCCCGTGGATGCAGGCGTACACGAAGTGGCTGGAGGAGGACCTGCCCGGCATATCCGGCCCGCCGGCGCCGAAGTACCGGGACAATTGATCCTGTTGGGATGTGTACTGGGATGTCCGTCGGAACCTCCGTCGGGGTCTTGGTCGGAATCTCACCAGGGATGTCCGGCAGTGGATGGCAGAGCACGAGCGGAGAGGTGATCGATGGGCGTCGCGGGACCCCCCGGGCCGGTAATGGACCGGGACGAGGTGGACCGTGCGCTGGCGCGGCTCGGGGAGGAGCACGAGGCGATCGAGACCTCGCTCCTCGCCCTGCAGGACCACGCGGGCCGCAGGCTCCTGGAGGGCGCGGAGCTGACGGGTGTCACCAAGGACCGCTGGGCCTCCGCCGAGCAGGCGATCACGCTGCTGTGGGGCTACTTCGACGCGTACACCGCGGCGCTGCACGGGGCGCGCGAGCTGAGGGCCCGGCGCCGCTGGCCGAACCGCGACGACCTGGTGGAGCTGACCGACCGGCTGCGCGGCCCCAGCATCACCGTCGCCGGCTCCGCCTCGCACTCCGCCCCGTCCATCACCGGACCGGCCAGGCTCTCCGAGCGTTTCACCCTGGAGGGCCTGGTCAGCAGGATGAACACGCTGTATGCGCGCTCACTGGACATGGTCGTGGCCGCCGACAGCGTCTGGTCCGCGCTGCCGGCCCGGATCGATCTGCTCTCCGCCGAGCTGCAGCGCACCCGCTCGCTGGCCCATTCGGTGGGTGTGCGGCCGGGTGAGCATCCGGCGGGCGACGACCTGGAGTCGATCACCCACGAGCTGTCCACGCTGCGCGCGCAGGTCGTGTCGGACCCGCTGGCGTTCTGGGCGCCCGCGCCGGCCAGTTCGGCCCCCGGCGGGGGCCGTCCCGACACCGGCCGCTACGACCGGGCTGCCCGGGCCCTGGAGGACGTACGCCGCGAGATCGAGGCGGTCCTCGCGGTGCGGCAGGACTCGGAGGAGCGGCTGATCCGGCTGCGGGACGTGCTCTCGCGCGCGGACCGCACCCTCACCGAGGCGCGCGCCGCCCGCGGCGAGGTGCTGGCGAAGATCGCCGCCTCCGAGGTTCCGGCGGTCAGCGGCCCGCCGACGGTCCTGCAGGAACGGCTCGCCACGGCCGCCGAGTACCGCAGGCACGCCCAGTGGCACCGGCTCTCCCCGCTGCTGGAGTCCCTGGAGCGGGAGGCCGAGGACGAACTGCTGCGCGCGCGTGAGTCGTTGACGGCGGTGACGGCGCCGCTCGCGGTCCGCGCGGAGCTGCGTGGCCGCCTCGACGCGTACAAGGCGAAGGTCGCCCGCCACGGCATGGCGGAGGACCCGCTGCTGATCGAGCGGTACGACGCGGCCCGCCGGATGCTGTGGAGCGCGCCCTGTGATCTGCGCGCCGCCGAGCAGGCGGTGCTGCGCTACCAACGGGCCGCGGCGGACGTCCTGGTCCCGCGGCAGTCCGGGCCCATGGACCGGAGAAGCTATGAGGGGGAACGGTGAGTGCGATGACCAAGTGCCGGCGTCCCGGCTGTGACGGCTCGTACGAGGACATGGGCGGCGGCGAGCTGTACTGCGACACCTGCGGTCTCGCGCCCGAAGCCGAGCACGGCAGCGCACCGTCCTCACCTGCCGCCGGAGGCGCGGGCGCGGTCGTGGCCGCCTGTCAGCGTCCCGGCTGTGACGGCTCGTACGAGGACATGGGCGGCGGCGAGCTGTACTGCGACACGTGCGGTCTGGCCCCGGTCGTGTCGGTGAACGGTTCGCTGTCGTCGCCGCCGACCGGGATCACGGGCGGCGGGAGGAGCGGCAACAGCGGTTCGGGCCGGGCCGGTTCGAGGTCGTCGTCCCGGTCGTCGTCCCGTTCCTCGCGCTCTTCGCGCTCCTCGACGTCGCGGCGGTCCGTCTCGGGCCGGCTGTCCCGTTCGCTGTCGGGCCGCAGCTCGGGCCGTTCGGTGTCGGTGCGCAGCTCGGGATCGGCGGCGTCCGGGTCCGGGCGCAACCGGCTGGGCGCGGGCCTGGTCGCGGTGCCGGACGTGCCGCGTCCCGATCCGCGTTCGGCAGTCATGGAGAACCCGGAGGTCCCAGAGCGGAAGCGTTTCTGCAGCCGCAGCGACTGCGGGGCTCCGGTCGGGCGTGCACGCGGCGGCCGCCCGGGCCGCACGGAGGGTTTCTGCACGAAGTGCGGCCACCCGTACTCGTTCGTTCCGAAGCTGCGTGCGGGCGACATCGTGCACGGGCAGTACGAAGTGATCGGCTGTCTGGCGCACGGCGGCCTCGGCTGGATCTATCTCGCGATCGACCGGGCCGTGTCCGACCGCTGGGTGGTCCTCAAGGGCCTCCTGGACACCGGCGACCAGGACGCCATGGCCGCGGCGATCTCGGAGCGCCGCTTCCTCGCGGAGATCGAGCACTCCAACATCGTCCGCATCTACAACTTCGTCGAGCACCTCGATCAGCGGACCGGCTCCATGGACGGCTACATCGTCATGGAGTACGTCGGCGGCAAGTCCCTCAAGGAGATCGCCAACGGGCGGCGCGCCCCCGACGGGAAGCGGGACCCGCTGCCGGTCGAGCAGGCCTGCGCGTACGGGATCGAGGCGCTGGAGGCGCTCGGGCATCTGCACAGCCGCAACCTGCTGTACTGCGACTTCAAGGTCGACAACGCGATCCAGACCGAGGACCAGCTCAAGCTCATCGACATGGGCGCGGTGCGCAGGATGGACGACGACGAGTCGGCGATCTACGGCACCGTCGGCTACCAGGCTCCGGAGGTCGCGGAGGTGGGCCCGTCGGTCGCCTCGGACCTCTACACGGTGGCGCGCACGCTGGCGGTGCTCACGTTCGACTTCCAGGGCTACACGAACGTGTTCGTGGACTCCCTGCCGGACCCGGACCACATCGAGGTCTTCCGGACGTACGAGTCGTTCTACCGGCTCCTGGTCCGCGCGACCGACCCGGACCCGGCGCGCCGCTTCGCCTCGGCACAGGAAATGGCGGACCAGCTCACCGGCGTGCTCCGGGAGGTCGTGGCCCTTCAGACGGGCCGCCCCCGCCCGTCCCTGTCCACGCTGTTCGGCACGGAGCTGCGGGTCACGGACACGCAGCTGTTCGCGGAACTGCAGGGTGAGGTCTCGGCACTGGGGGCGCGGACGGCCCCGGCGCGGGGCTTTGGCC
>NZ_JBSGZO010000189.1:0-15411 GCF_053611045.1 Streptomyces sp. NPDC054841
GCCTACAGAAAGAAACTCCGCGCCGAAACCACCATCCATCACCCCGACCCACCCGACATCAAAATCCTCGCCGTTTCTTAACTACGCGGCATTGCAGCGCAACCACTCGCGATTACTCCGAAAGCGGCATGTTCCACACCATCACACCAACTGGCTCCCGATCTCACCGGAGAACTACTGGCTCCCAAACAGGCCGGAGTAGTGGCTCTACTTCACCCCGATAAAAACAGCCACCACTGCGGAGATCGCCCGGTCGCTCTCGTGGGCATGAGCGCGGACCTGCCTGCCAGAGATTCCGGCAGCTTGACGGTGAACACCACGCTCGACTCGGGGACTTCGAGATGTCCAGCGGCCACGGCCTGCTTCAGATACCGGCGTGCCTGACGCACCGACACCCCGTACCTACTCGCCAACGTGCGGGCGGCTGCGGCCACGGGCACACCCGCTGCGGCCAGATCCGCGGCGGCGTTGACCCGCCGGGCGTACTCGACGCTATCGACACGATCACCACGCACCATGTCACAAACCTACTACCCACTGTGAAGCCCCTTACCCTCCGCGCGGGGAAGGAGTTCCAGCCGCCGGTAGCCGAGCGTCACCTCGAAGCAGAAGTTGCCCATTGCGTTGGGGGCGTGACCTCACCCGTGCTGGCGAACCTGTTCATGCACTATGCGTTCGATACGTGGTTGGTCCGTAAGTGGCCGGGCATCACGTTCGAGCGCTATGCCGACGACGCGGTCGTGCACTGCGTGTCAGAGCGGCAGGCCCGCGACGTGCTGGCTGCGCTGATGGACAGGATGGAGGAGGTCGGGCTGCGATTGCACCCCGACAAGACCCAGATCGTGTACTGCGGGACGGTAAGCGCCGACGCCCTTCGGGGAGACGGAGTTCACCTTCCTCGGGTACACGTTTCGCGCACGCGAGAGCCGGAACAAGCACGGACGGCGGTCCACGTCGTTCGAGCCGGCGATCAGCAAGGAAGCTCTGAAGAGGATCAGTGCGGAAGTCCGCAGTTGGCGGCTCCACACCCGGTCTGACCTCTCCTTCGTAGAGCTCGCTCGACGGATCAATCCGATCGTGCGGGGCTGGATGCAGTACTTCGGCCGGTTCTACCGGTCAGCACTGACTCCTCCCCTGATGCGCATCAATGCCTACTTGGTGCGTTAGATCCGCCAGAAGTACAAGAAGCTCGCGGCGCTACGGAAAGCGCTCCAGAAGATATGGGAGATTGCCGATCGGTACCCCCGCATGTTCGCACACTGGAGATGGACCACAGCGGCGTCCGTGGCCTGGTGATCAGAATGGCAAGAGCCGCGTAACGGGAGACTGTTACGCACGGATTCTGTGAGGGCCGGGGGTGAGATCCCCCCGGCTACTCGGCAGACCGTCGTGGTGAGCGATGAGGGAAAGGCGTCGTTGCTGTAGAGGCGTCAGGTAGGGATCAGGAAGACGAGCGCCGTGGGGTCGTAGGGGGAGACGATCGCGCAGGACGAGGGCGGCAGCCCGTCGTCGTCGTCAGTGCGCCAGCGCAAGCGGCCCGCCGCGTCGCGGTAGTAGTTCTGCACGACGATCTACTGCAGGGCCTGGGCCCGGGGACCGAACGCGCGGCCTGCCCCGGGCCCGCGGAGATGCTCCAGCAGCCGTAAGGGTTCGTCGCCAGCGGTGTTGATCCTGGTCTTGGGCCGAGTGGGATTCTTGCCCAGGCGGACCGGACGGCCGTAGCGGCGTCCCCACTCCTCGTCCACCAGGCCGGCCAGCAGGTGCGGGGCGGTGCCCGCGATTTCTTCCAGCGCGGCGCGCACCGCCTCGGGATCAACTCAAGCTGGGTGAGGTCGCGCACCGCGGCCAGAACATGGGTGGAATCGGTGCGCTGCGTGCCGCGTTCGCGAACGAGCCCGGCGTCCTTGAGACGGGCCAGTGCAAGGTCGAGCAGGCGGTCGGCACGATCGCCCTGGGCGAGGCGCTCACGGAAGTCGGCCAGGACACTGTGGTGGAAGCCGGGATCGTCCAGCTCCATGGCCAGGGCGTAATTGAAATCGATGCGGCAGCGCACCGCCTCGGTCACCTGTCGGTCCGACAGATCGAGCAGGAACTGCAGCACACAGACGGTGGCCAACTGGGCGGGCGAGAGGCCGGGGCGCCCGTCGCGTGGGTACCAGTCGGCGAAGTCCTCTTCGTACCACAGCCCGTCCAGCCGGTCTCTCACCCACATCGCCGTCGTACCGCCCGGATTGCTCGCCCGCGCGACCTGCGCAGTCGGAGCGGGGACTTGCTCACCAGAACGGGGACGGACGGACAACGGACACCTCGACAACTGCATCTGCCTTCGAAACAGCCCCGAGCATGCCCACTGATCATGCTGCCGTACCGGGAAACCCCAAGATCCCCGACAGAGTCAAGCTCAGAGCAGCCAGATGGCCTGGGGAGTGCGGGACGGCTCCTCGTCGAGGTCTTCCACCGGGCCGGAATTGGCGTCCGAAGGCGTTGCAGCCGCCGGGATGTCCTCGGGCAGTAGCAGTCGCAGGTCCTCGCGTCCGGGGTCGGTGAGTCGCCCTATCCGGCCCGCTTGACGGGTGACCATCGCTTCCAGCGTTTGCCGGGCGAGCCTACCGTTGCCAAAGCTGCGGTTGCGGGGGAATTGGCCGAAGTGGGCCAGCAGTGCTTGGCCAGTGGCGCGTGACAGCTCGTATCCTGCGGCCGACGCTTGATTCGTGAGAATCGTGACCAGGTCCTCGTCGGAGTAGTCTTCGAACTTGATCTGCTGGGCGAAGCGGGAGCCCAGGCCGGGGTTTGAGGCCAGGAAGCGGGACATTTCCTCCTGGTAGCCGGCCACGATCACGACGACTTCGTCCCGGTGGTCCTCCATGAGCTTCACCAGGGTGTCGATGGCTTCCTGGCCGAAGCCGTCATTGCCGTCCCTGGGGGAGAGGGTATATGCCTCGTCGATGAACAGTACGCCGCCGCGCGCCCGGTCGAAGGCGTTCTTCGTGAGCTGTGCCGTATGGCCCAGCCAGCGGCCCACCAGGTCGGCCCGGGAGACTTCCACCACCTGACCGCGGACAAGCAGGCCCATGGCGGAGAGCAGTTCGCCGTAGAGCCGGGCCACAGTGGTCTTGCCGGTGCCGGGGCTGCCGGAGAAGACCAGATGGCGGCTGATGGAAGGGACGGGGAGTCCCGCCGCTTCGCGTCGGCCGGCATTGGCCAGCAGGTCGACGAGGCTGGTCACCTCCGCTTTGACCTGTGGTAGGCCGACCATGTCGTGCAGCTGCTCGAGCAGTTCCGCGCGACGGGCCTGGTTCTGAGGTCGGGCGCCGGCGCCGATGGTGACTGCGGTGACTCCTAGGTCCTCCGGCAGCAGTCGCGTCAGGTCCGTGGCCGTGGCGTCGGTGAGGTCGGCGAGCCGGTACGCCTGCCGGTCGACCATCTCCTCAAAAGTCTTCCTGGCGGTGCGGCCGTTGCCGAAGGCAGCATCCCGCGGCATCCGTACGAAGTGGTCCAAAAGGGCGGCTCTGGTCGACTCCTCCAGCTCGTAGCGGTGACGCTGGCACATCATATCGACGATGGTGACCATCTCGTCGGGGGCGTAGTTCTCGAATTCGACGGTGCGGCTGAACCGGGAGGCCAGACCCGGGTTGGAAGCCAGGAAGGACCGCATCTCGTGCGAGTAGCCGGCCACCACCACAGCGATATCGTCCCGGTGGTCCTCCATGAGCTTGACCAGGGCGTCCACCGCCTCCTTGCCGAAGTCGGGCCCTGAACCGCCTTCCTGCGCGGTGAGCGTGTACGCCTCGTCGATAAAGAGCAGTCCGCCCAGCGCCTGCTGGAAAACCTCGGTCGTTTTGATGGCCGTGCCACCCACGATCTGTGCTACGAGATCAGCCCGTGCCACCTCCACCATGTGTCCGGCACGTAGCACTCCGAGTGAGGCCAGGATCTGGGAATACAGCCGGGCCACGGTGGTCTTGCCGGTGCCGGGCGGTCCGGCGAAGACCAGGTGCCGGGCCATGGGCGGTGACGGAAGCCCCATCTCCAGCCGGCGCTTCGCCATCCGGTTGAGATTGACCAAAGTGGTGACTTCACGCTTGACGCCCTCCAGGCCGACGAGTGCGTTCAGTTCTGCGAGCAGTTGCTCCAGCCTCCCCGGAGGCTGCGACGCAGGGCTTTCGCCGCCGTCTGCGGGCACGGGGGCAATTTCGCCCGCGGAGGGGGAGTCACACCGCCGGGCTCCTGCCTCCCGCCCGTTGTCGGTGGGGGAGGGGGAGCAGCTTGCACCGAGGGGTGCCGTACCGTAGGCGTCGGGCATACCGTTCCCCCGGCTGGTGAGGTTTTCCACCGTCAACGCGGCCGTCGGTCTCAGCTGGCGTACGCCGGACCCCTTGTTGTCCCGGCACGTGCAGTCATGGAGGACGGCCTCGCCGCTCTGCGCCAGTAGCCCGCTGCCGCCGTTGCCGTTGAGTTCGACGGCAGTCAGCGATGCGCGCGACTCGTCCTCAATCCGTACACCGTCCCTGGTGTTGTCGTGGATGCGACAGCGGGTCGCCGCTACCTCGCCTCCGTCGTGGACGGTCACTCCGTCGCTGCCGGAATCAGAGATGTCGCAGTCCCTGAGGGTTACGGAGGTGCCAGCGAGCGTGGACACCACACCACCGCCGCGGTTGCCCCTGAAACTGGTGCCCGACACGTACGGCGCGCCGCCCTCTTCTGCGTGTAGGCCGGCCAGCTCGGTGTTGGTGATCTCGCAGTTCTCCATCCGCCCCCGGCCGTCGCGCGTCACATGGACGCCATTGCCCATGCATCCGGTGATCGAGGCATGGCGCAGCAGCGGGTTGGCGCCACCGGTTATACCCACACCGTGCCGGGCAATATCGCTGATCCTGAGCCGGTCGAACGTGCCTCCCGCGCCCTCGTCGATAACGAGTCCCACGTCGCCGCAATCTCGGACGGACAGGTTCTCGAACACCGGGTCACTCTTGCCGCCGACCCACACGGCCGGGACCTCGGTCTCCGCGACATGACACTCCTTGAACGAGCCGTGGGAGGATCCCGAGACGAGGAATCCATAGCCGCGGACGCAGACCGCGCGGCACCGCTGCAGAGCCGGAGCGCTCCCCTTGGCCACTACAAAGCCGTGGCTGCCGGCCTTGCTCACTGAGCAGTCTTCCAGGTAGAGAGGCTCGTCGCTGGCGAGGTAGAAGCCGCAGTCCACGACGTCTTCCACCGTGGTGCGCAGGATACGGGTGGCTGCTCGGTCCTCCAAGGCGACGGCGGCCTTCTCGGTCCCAGTGACCCGGCAGTCCTCGACGGTTCCGCGGGCCTGTCCGGTAGCACAGAGTCCGTTGCCCCGGGTCTCCTTGAACGTGCACTCCCGCACCAGGGGGTCGGCACGATCAGTGATCACCAGCGCGGAGGTGCCTACCTGTGCCACCGTACAGCGCTCGATCACGCCGTTCGTCGGGGCGGTGGCCACGATCCCTGCGCCGACCGGGTTGGTGACCTGGCAGTCCCGCATGAAGAGAGTGCCCTCGCCGCGAGAGAGGATGGCAGCCCAGGCGTTGCCCCCCACCTCGCAGTCGTCCAGCATGGTGATGCCGAGGGCGACATCCACGACCGGCCGGTCTTGATCGTGGCCGTTGAGGACCAGGCCGACCAGTCGCACGTCGGCTCCGCCAGACAGCACTGTGCTGCCCTCGGGCGCGGCCACCACGACACTCCCGCGACCTTCCTCGGCATGGATGGTCACGCTCTGAGCGAGCAACAAACTCTCTTCGTAACGGCCCGGCGAGACGCTGACCACAGCTCCCTCTGGGGCGTGCTGCAGCGCTTCCGTGATCGTGCGGTGTCCATAGGCCGCGTTCGGGTTCACGCTCAGCGTCTGCGACATTCCGGGGGACTCCCTGCTCCGGGGGTGAATAGTGGTGCGTGCCCCGGTGCCTCCCTGATGGGGGTGGGACAAGGAGCACACCTGTGGCTACGCCCGATCGCAGCCGCTGGTTCGCATCACCTCAGCAAACGACCAACGCCTGTCGGGCGTACGCCCGGTTGGCGCATCCGAAAGGAGAGGGCATGGCCATCGACTGGAGCTTCGTCCGTGAGGTGCTCGAAGTACGACCGTCTGACGGTTGGTGGCCTCAAGCGGCCTGTCAGTACGAATCGGGAGAGCTGCTCTTCCCCCGCCCCAGGGCTTCGGTGCTCGCGAGCGGATACGGCTGGCCAAGTCGGCCTGCCAGTCCTGCCCTGTGCGACGGGACCGCCTGTCGGTCGTGCTGCGAGCCGACGAGCCCCTCGGCATCCGGGGCGGGCTGCGCCAGGCCGACCGCAAGATCGTGGGCCAGCGGGTAAAGCAGCGGAACAACTGGCCGTGATGAGGCTGCGATCCAGAGCAGATGCGTTCGTTTCGTACTGCTCCGTCTCTGGGGCACCCGAGCTCGACACACTGGTCCGAGCCGGTCGAGAACGGTGCACCTGAACATTGATCTGAACCCGTCTCGGATGTGGTGCGTAGCCGCATGAGAAAGGGGCCTGCCTGACAGCGCTGACCGGCTGTCGAGACACAAGCGAGGCCCGAAGCGCCTCGTGAGGCGCCCTTCGCGTGGAGGCGACCCGTGGCTCCTGCGCCCGGTGCCTTCACTCCATGCGGGTCTCGCTCGTCGAATTTGCCGTTGGCATGGGCGGGACCCATCGGTACGCCTCGTGCCCCCGCTGTGGGGGCTGGGGGCACGAGGTTCCGGGTGGCAGCCCGGCACAGAGGAGGAGGACCCATGGGAGCCTGGCGGTCGAACACGGACGTGCCGGCAAGGAGCGCCGGTACAGATGACGATCCGCACGGCTCGCCTGCTGCCGTGCGGAGCCTACGGACGAGGAGCCGCAGGCGTCGTCGCACCCTCCTGTGGGCGACCCTGACGATGTTCCTTACCGTGCTTGTCGCATGCACGGGAACAGCGTGGTGGGCTGTGGACCGTACGGTCGACTCAGTCGCGCGGATCCCCTCCGCCTTCCCCACGATTCCGGAGGAAAAGCAGCCTGCCCCCGGGGTCGGACTGACCTTCCTCGTAGTCGGTCTCGATACGCGATCGGACGTGCCGACGACGGGTCACGCGGCTGGCAACGACGCCTGGCGGATGGGCGCGGCTCGAAGCGACACGATGATGCTGCTGCATTTGCCCGCCGACCGGCGCCGAATCTACGGGGTGTCACTCCCCCGGGACAGCTGGGTGAACATACCTCGCCATGGCCAGGCCAAGCTCAACGCTGCCTACTCCTGGGGAGCAACACCGCTGACGATCGAAACGGTCCAGAATCTCACCGGCGTCCGGATCGACCACGTCGCCGTTGTGGACTGGAACGGCTTCACTGCAATGACCGATGCAGTAGGCGGCGTTGACATCACGACGTCAACATCCAAGAGCGGTTCCGCCCTCGACCGGCCCGTGGGAACCCATCATCTCAACGGAGCCGAGGCGTTGGAGTATGTTCGCGAGCGCCACAGCCTTCCCAGGGGCGATCTCGACCGCACCAAGCGCCAGCAGCACTTTCTGCGCGCTCTGGTGGATCAGATCCTGAGCCCAGGGACGCTCACCAGCCCGACCCGGCTGAACGCGCTACTCGACACGTTCAGCGATGTGGTCAGCGTCGATGACCGGCTGAGCAACGCCGATCTGCGTTCGCTCATATGGAGCCTCACCGGACTGCGCAGCCGCGACACGACCTTCGTGAACGTACCCATCTCGGGACTGGCCACCGTGCGGGGACAGAGCGTGGTCCAGCTGGACCGGGAAAGGGCTGCACCGCTGTGGCAGGCAATGCGTGAGGACAAGATGGGGCAATATTTTGCGAGTCATCCGAAAGTGGATAGCTTGGGCGGCACTGTCCACTGAAGCGTGTGCATGACATGTCAGGTGCGACAGGCAACGGGAGGTCAACTTGACCCGGTCCTAAAGGACCGGGCTTGGAGGTAGAGCCCAACTGGCTGTCGGGTTGTCTCCTCCGTCCAGACCGCCTACAGGGTGGTTGGGACGCGTGACTCACGCCCCGCAGTCCACGCAGCTTCGCCCTTGCGGTCGATGTTGTGGGACGCGTTGTCGTCCGCGTGCTTGGTGACGCCGCAGGCGCGGCACGCGAACGTTGCTTGATCGACTCGGTTCCTCCGGTCGATGTGGCCGCACTCGGATTCGAGATGATGTGGTTGACGTTCGCGGCGTGCCGCTGTTCCTTGCGGCTGCGGTGCTTGAGGCGCCGCTTCGCGGACTGGGTGCCCTTGGCCTGCAACTTGCGGCGGAGTTCCAACTGCCGTTTACGGTGGCGGTTCAAGCCGCGCCCGGCGGCCCGGTAGCCGGTGGATGTGGTCGCGATGTTGACGATGCCGAGGTCCACACCGATAAACCCGGACGGGTTCTCGTTGACCTGGGCCTCGGGGATCTCGCACACCGCAATCAGGTAGAACACGCCGTCGCGTTCGATCAGGTCCGACTCGCCCTTGCGGTACTCGCGAAGCATCTCGAGTGCGTCGGCGGAGCAGGCGAAGCGGACGATCTTGAGCCGCCCCGCCGTGGTCCAGATACTGACGGTCCGCGCGTCGTACTGCCAGGACAGACACCGGTCGTCGTACGGCTGTGCCGAGTCCGGTCGGAACGTGATCGGCTTCGACTCCGCCTTCGCCCTGCGCTTCGATCCGGGCCTGCCGAGGTTCCCCGCCCGGATGTTCGCCTTCAACGTGGCGTAGGCGTCACGGGTCTTCTTGATCACGTGCTGGGCCGCCTGCGCCCCAAGGCCGGAAGCTTTCAGCTCGGCGTAGGTGTGCTTCCGCAGTTCGTACTCACGCGGCACGCCGTGCTCGAACGCCACGGCAGACGCCCAGTTGGCCCGTTCGTTGACCGTGCGCAGGGTTGCACCGATGGCCGGTGCCTGTACGGCATCCGGCATCAGCTTCACCTGCACGACGATCTTCATGCGGGACACCCTACTATCATTGATCTATGTCACCACGCTGGGAGCCAAACCCCAACATTCGCAGGGGTCGTACAGTCGTCTACACCCTCCACGCCCACTTGGTCTTCACACCCAAGTACCGGCGCGGACCGTTCACTGACGAGATCCTTCGACGCTGCGAGGAAGTCATGCGGTCCGTCTGCGCCGACTTCGAAACGAACTGGTCGAGTTCAACGGTGAACGCGACCACGTGCACCTGCTCGTGCACTACCCGCCGAAAGCTTCCATCTCCAAACTGGTCGGCTCCCTCAAAGGCGTCTCCGCCCGCAGGCTCCGCCAGGAGTACCCCGACCACATCCGCAAGTACCTGTGGGGCGCACACTTCTGGTCACCCTCATACTTCGCAGCTTCCTGCGGCGGAGCGCCCCTGTCCGTCATCAAGGAGTACATCGAGCAGCAGAAACGTCCGATGTGACCTGCACGTCAGAGCAGTCCAGAGATGCGGTTCCCGGGGTTCCTCGCTAGATCCCGCTGAAGGCGGGGCACCGGGCACCGCACTACGCATAGAGGTGCAGCCGGGCGACTGCTCCGGATTGCGTTATTCACGGTGTTCCTGTGGTGGCCAAGGCTGTTCATCCAGCGAGTGACCACGTCATGTGCGGTCCGTGGTCCACGGGCGATGTTCGTGGCGTTGGGAGCGGGAGA
This sequence comes from Streptomyces sp. NPDC054841, assembly GCF_053611045.1. Taxonomy (NCBI): domain Bacteria; kingdom Bacillati; phylum Actinomycetota; class Actinomycetes; order Kitasatosporales; family Streptomycetaceae; genus Streptomyces; species Streptomyces sp. NPDC054841. The sequence continues at coordinate 9,631 of NZ_JBSGZO010000189.1, forward strand.
GCCACCGAAGCCGTCCGGGAGACGGGGCCAATGCCGCCCGGAGCGATGTGGTCGACGTACGAACGGGCAGCCATGTCCACGCTGACTGACAATTGGCGCCGTAGTTCATGACCAGGCGGACTGGCCGCGACGCGCATGAACGACATCCGGGCAAGGGACGTAGTGCGGGATGTGCGGCCCCCATCCCCTCCGATGCTGGACCGCCAAGAATCTGTCCATCCGCTCCGAAGGCCGCCGTATGAAGTGCAGACCGCCGTCGTCTTGTCCTGCTCCCCATGCAATGCCGGACCATCACCCGACACCGTGGTGAACAGGCGGGCCAAGCGTCGTCCGAGGGCTGTGACCTCCCTTCCCCTTGCCCTGGTCGCCACGGTCAAGCAGCGCACCAACGCAGCCCGGCTGCGAGGCCTGCTGGCGCTCATAATCTTGGCTGTGTGCTGCCTGCTGTTGCTCTCCGCGGCCCTGCAGCCCTCCATGACACTCTTCGCCGCCGCTGGCCTGGGGTGCTACGCACTGGAGTTGTACCTGCACATGCGTGAGCCTCTGATGATGCGGCGGCTCGGCCAGTTGCGGATCGGCGTCACGATGCGGGTGGTTCTGCGCAGCGCACTACTCCTGGTGCTGATGGCGCGGAACGGCGCGACGCAATCGGTCGAGTACCTGCAGGCTGCAGTACTGGTGCCGACACTACTGATGCTGCAAGCCCTGTATTCGGGGACATGCGCGGCGATCCGTCGCCACCGGAGGCTTCCAGTGGTTACCCGCAACATCCCACTGGACAACTTTGCCATCAGCACTACCCCACGACACCAGCTGCTTGGCAAACCCGGCCAGCGGCTGCTGCACCAGGAGCTGTTGATCACTGCCGGTGTGGGGGTATGCGCGATCACCGACGAGTCCCACTGGGTGCTCACGGGGCTTCTGCTCGCCGTAGTGGCTGCCGCGCTGGTGCTGCTGCAGCTGCTGCCGCACCTGGTACGCGGGCTGCGTTTCCCGGCCGAGGAGGCGGTGCTGTCCCATATCGACCGCTGGCTCGCCGACTACCGACCGGACGTGGTGCTGTACTTCAGTGGCTCCCGCGACTCGGCCTACCAGGTCAACATGTGGCTGGAGACCGTCGCCCGACTGCGGAGCAGGGGACACCGCCCCCTGCTGCTGCTGCGCGAACGCATCCTGACACGCCGTCTGGAGCCCACGTCGATGCCGGTGCTGTGCGTACCTGCCGCCACCCACCTCATGGCACTGGACATGAGGTCGGTACGGGTCGCGCTCTACCCGGCCAACGTCGGCAAGAATATCCACTTCCTGCGTATCCCCGGTGTCTGTCATGTTTTCATCGGACACGGGGACAGCGACAAGGTCGCCAGTGTTAATCCGTTCAGCAAGGTCTATGACCAGATATGGGTCGCCGGCCGTGCCGGCCGGGACCGCTACGCCCAGGCGGCAGTAGGCGTCCGCGAGGAACAAATCGTCGAGGTCGGCCGACCGCAGCTGGATCGCCTGAGCCGCGCGGCCGCAGCTGCGCCCATAACGGGGCAGCGCCGCCGGGTCCCCACGGTGCTGTACGCGCCCACGTGGGAGGGCTGGACGGACGATCCGGAGAACACCTCTCTCCTGCTCGCAGGCGAGAATATCGTGAAGCGGCTGCTGGACGGCCAGGACCAAGTCAGAGTGGTCTACAAACCGCACCCCCTCACCGGTGTGCGCGATCCACGAGCGCGGCGGGTGCACGAGCGCCTGATGACGCTGATCGAGCGTGCCAACACTGCACTCGCCGCCGACCGCCACTTTCACCGACAGGCCGAGCTGGGCCGCCAGTCACGAGAGCATGCAGCCGAGCTCGAACGGCAGGCAGCCGAGGACATCACCAGACTTCTCGCCACCAACTCCGACGAGGAACGAGACGACGCGGAGCTGTCCCGCGACGCGACCCGCCTTGCAAACGACCTGGACGTACGGATCCGGCAGGCCACAGCCGTACACGCCAAAGCGTACTGGCAGGCCCGGACTCCCTGGGAGCATCAGGTGATCACCGCCGACGGGCCGCATCTGTACGACTGTTTTGCGGAGTCCGACCTGTTGATCAGCGACATTTCGAGTGTGGTCTCCGATTACATCGCCACGCTCAAGCCCTATGCGATCACTGACTGCGCCGAGCTGGGGGCCGAGGGCCTGCGGGCACGAAGCATCGCGGCTCGGGCCGCCTACCTGCTCACCTCCGATGCCCGAGGGGTGGCTGACCTCAAGGCCCTGCTCTGGGGTCGCCAGGACGACGTGCTCCTGCCTTGGCGCCATCTGCTTCGCACCTACCTCCTCGGGGATGCCACCCGGCCGGCCGAGGAACAGCTTGGTGACGCCGTCCTCGCCGCCGCAGCCGCAAGCGGCTCCTGGGAGAGCGCTGCGGCACACGACTGGCCGCCGATCGTTTCCGTCAGCGCCCAGCAGAATGATGGGCTCGCCGCGAAGCCGACTGACCCCCGCAGCGGACGCATTGACCGGGCGGAGGCCCTCGACCGCTATGAAACCGTCTGGCCGGTCCAGGCCGGCGAGGGCTGGATCGCCACGAGAGCGGACCCCAAGGCCCTCGGGCACCCCGACCGACTGCGGAGGAACCTATGAGGATCGATGTTCTGCTGCACAATCGATACGGAGGGGGAGACGCCGTCGCCAGCACCCTCCACCTTGCCGACGCCCTCGCGGACCGCCACCAGGTGGAGATTGTCTCCATGGAGCGTGACCGCGACCGTCCGGAGCTGCCCAACGACCCCAGGGCAGTGACCTGGGACCTGGTGGAGAAGCGCCTCACGTCCCACCGATACGACGGGGATCGACCCGAGGCGCAGCAACCGGCCCTGATCATGCCAGCCTCGGACACTGAGCGCAGCAGACTCACCGAGGTGCGCCTGTCCGCGTACCTGGAAGACACCGACGCTGACGTGGTGATCGCCACTGAGCCCGGACTGTCAGTGGGCCTGGCCAGAATGGGATCCGATCGCTACTTGCGCGTTGCCCACCAGCACGTCGGCTACTCCATGCAGCCCTCCGAACTACGCGAGGAGATCAAGCGGTGGTACGGAAATTTGGATGCTGTGGTCTCGGTCAGTCGGCGGGATACCGAGCAACTACAGACAGCGCTGCTGCGCTGCGACACAGTCGTCCGGCACATCCCCCGCTGCCTGCCCGCGGCTCGGTTGCCGCCCAGCCATGGCACCAGTCGGATCGTGATGGCCGCAGGCCGCCTGGAGCCGGCCAAGCAGTACGACCGACTGATCCGCGCCTTCGCTGAGATAGCGACACAGCATCCCGGATGGAGCTTGCGTATACACGGCGATGGACCAGAGCGGCAGAGGCTCCTGTCAGTGATCGACAGCCTCGGCCTGTCTAACCGGATCTTCTTGATGGGTGCTTCAGGCTCGATGGAAAGCGAATGGGTGAAGGCTTCCATCGCTGTGTGTTCCTCTCGCGCCGAACCTTTCGCCACGCCTCTGCTCGAGGCCATGCGGGCCGGGGTGCCTGTCGTCTCCTTCGACTGCGACTTCGGGCCTCGAGAGGTTCTGACGGATGGTCAGAACGGCCTGCTGGTCACCGCGGACGACACCCAAGCGTTGTCCGACGCGCTCGCCTCGCTGATGAGCGGTGATGCGGAACGAAAGGAGATGGGCGCGCGCAGCCGGGCGTCCATCGGCAGGTTCGCCCCGGAGCAGGTGGTCGCCAGGTACGAGGAGTTGGTCGAGGCCCTGCGTATTCGCCGCGCGCTGCCCGTGACCGCGGACTGGCGGGTGACGCCCCGCGGGGACATCGCCGTACGCGTCACCTCCGCCAGTCCCGAACAAGCCTCAGACCTCACCCTGCTGTGCCGGGCTTCCAAAGACGGAAGCGACCACGAGGTGCGCATACCGCTGCGAGTCCCGCCCACTCACCCGGATGCGCCCGAGACCCCGAGTAAACCGGCAGCGGTGATCCCGGCCGTGGAAGGCCCCCTCGACGAGGGCGACTGGGAGGTGCACGTAGAGTCCACATGCACCGGCATGCGACGCAGACTGCGAACCGGCTTGTACGACACCAGGAACCTGCTGGACATCGCAGGCCCACGCACATCACGGCCGGCCTTGCAGATACAGACCCCTCACACCACGAACGACGGATACCTGGCTATACGGGTCCGGACACGCGAGGTGCACGCCGAAGCCGGGGACATCAATGTCGAGAACGGTCGTATCATGGTGAACGTCCAGCTGTGGGGCACCACCGCGGAAACGCCTCCGACTATAATCGCCCAGGGAAGGCAGCGCTCCTCCCAGGACTTCGACATCGCAGCGGAGCTGCTCGCCCCGGACCGCTTCCGCTTCACGGTGCCCTGCACTCTCCCGGCTTCCCGGCGCGTTACGGAGCACGACAACTGGGACCTGTGGGTACGCCTGGTCGACGGCGACCCGGTGCGCATCGCCCGCTTCGCCACGGACCACGCAGACATCAAGAGCACCCTGCGTTACCCGATCACCATTCTGGAGGAGACCCCACGAGGCCGGTCCCGGGTCCGCCCGTACTACACCGTCAATGGTGAATTGGCCCTCAACGCGGTGGACATGCCCGCAGCGGACCCTGGGTCGTCGGCCGATCCACCGGGCGGCTCCCCATCAGCTTCAGGACCCTGGCGGCCGGCAGTGCGAGTCGACGGCAAGGAAGATCGGTGAGCGCGCTCTTCAGGCAGCTAACCTCTGCGTTTCGCTTGGGGCCTGTTGAGCTGGGTTGATCGCGCTGGCGGTGGTTGTGTGCTGTTGACCGCGCTGTGGGCATGGCGAGGGCCCGACGCGGGCCGGGTGCTCCAGGGTTCCTTGGGTTGTGGGCGGACGGCGGTGGGTTCGCCGGTCAGGCTGCTGGTCGGGGCAGGGTTGCGAGGCGGGCGAATGCGGCCGTGAGCTCGTGGCGCCAGGGCCAGGTTCCGGCGATCCGCAGGTGCAATCGGCGCCCGCCGCGCGTGATGCGGGCGGCGGCGTGCAGCATCCGGTAGCGGAGTTTCTTTGGTTCGGCGTCGGCGAGTTCGCCGTCCAGCAGCAGGATGCGGGTCCAGGCAAGCAGGTCGATTGCGACCAGGGACAGCTCCAGCCACACAGCGTTGAGTGCGAAGTGGCGGGAGGGGAGACGGCCGAAGCCGGTGCTTTTCCCGCAGCGGACCCGGTCCTCGACCCGGGCATGCGCGCGGTGGCGGACTTCCAGGTGTTGCAGGGTGCCACCGCCCGCGTGTGGGGTGTCGGTGAGGAAGACCTGGTGACGCATGCCTTCGTCGAGGTCGAACAGGGACAGCTGGGCACCGGGATGGGGCCGTTCACGTCGCACGATGATGCGAGTGCCGTCCGGGTAGCCGGTGAGGTCGACCATGCCGGTCAGCTCGGCGACCTCTGCCCCGTCGCGCAGGGAGCCGTCCTGTTCCAGGGCCGGGTGCCAGACCCGGTCGGGCAGGGCCCGGACCGCTTTGCGGACCGGTTCGGTGACGGCGTATCCGACGGAGAAGGACGTGTGGATCCCCCGGTCGCGCAGGGCACGCACGTGGGCCAGGAACGCCTTGGCACTGCCCGCTGAGCTGCCCCGAGTTTCGTAGCGGCCGGTTTGCGTGTCTTCAGGCGGCGTTCGAGGTGGCCAGGGAACGGTAGTACGCGGCTTCGAATTCCTCGGGTGGGACGTAGTTGAGGGCGGAGTGCAGGCGCTCGGTGTTGTACCAGCCGACCCACTGGACGACGGCGTGTTCGACCTGGTCAGCGTCTCGCCATGGGCCCTGGTGCT
>NZ_JBSGZO010000190.1:0-15327 GCF_053611045.1 Streptomyces sp. NPDC054841
CATACTGGGCGTATTCGGGCGATCCGACAACGCAGCGAGGTGCCGTAGCTGTCGTCGTGCGCCCGCCGGGGATTACGGGACAGCCCTTAGGGCTTCTTGCACCCGCGGACTTTCTTGCGCCGACGGCGCCTTTACGCCGCGCCGCGCTGCAGGGCCTCACACACGGCCGTCGATTCCCGTACGCCCAGTTCAACCGCGCGGCCGCAGTGGGTGATCCAGGCCGCCATACCCTCCGGGGTCCCGGACAGATAGCCGTCGAACGCCTCGACGTACGCCGCGCTGCCGAGTTCGGCGTGCCCGACCTCCGCCGGGCAGATCGACTTCGGGTCGAGTCCGCTGCCGATCAGGACGATACGTTCCGCCGCCCGGGCGACCAGGCCGTTGGACGACGAGAAGGGGCGCAGGGCGAGCAGTTCACCGTGCACCACCGCGGCCATCACCAGAGCGGGAGCCGAACTGCCCGCGAGGATGAGCCCGGAGAGCCCCTCCAGACGCCCGGCCACCTCGTCCGCATCCGGAAGAGGCGCCTCGATGAGCGGCTCGTCGACCGCCTCCCCGGCGAGCCGGGGCCTGCCGACCGTCTCGTCGGGCGCGGCGCCGCCCTCCGCGACCAGATGCAGCCGGGCCAGCACCCGCAGCGGCGACTGCCGCCAGATGGACAGCAACTGGCCCGCTTCGGCGGTCAGCCGGAGCGCCGCTCCGACGGTACGGGCCTCCTCCTCGCTCCCGAAGTCCGTGCGCCTGCGCACTTCCTCCAGCGCCCAGTCGGCGCCCGAGAGCGCCGCGGAGGCGCGGGCTCCGCGCAGCGCGGCCTCCGAGGTGACCTCGGTGCTGCGGCGCCGCATGACGCGGTGCCCGTAGACCCGGTCCACAGCCTTGCGCACGGCGTCCACGGCATGCGCGACCCCGGGAAGAGCACCCAGCGCGGCCAAGGGGTCAGAGGCGTTCGTACTCATAAGTAGGGAGGCTACGCGCACCCGGCGCCCGCCCCACCTTGGAGTGGTCTTCTTCACCCACTCCGGACACGGCACGCGATCGATCCATTACCGTTGGTGAACATGAAGATCGCTTTCGTAGGGAAGGGCGGCAGCGGCAAGACCACGCTGTCCTCGCTCTTCATCCGCCACCTTGCCGCGCGGCAGGCCCCTGTCGTCGCGGTGGACGCCGACATCAACCAGCACCTGGGCGTGGCGCTCGGCCTCGACGAGGACGAGGCCGCGGCGCTGCCCGCGATGGGCGCGCAGCTGCCGCTCATCAAGGACTATCTGCGCGGCAGCAATCCGCGCATCGCCTCCGCCGAGACGATGATCAAGACGACGCCTCCGGGCGAGGGCTCGCGACTGCTGCGCGTACGTGAGGAGAATCCGGTCTACGAGGCCTGCGCGCGGAGCGTACGGCTGGACGACGGCGAGATCCGGCTGATGGCGACCGGCCCGTTCACCGAGTCGGATCTCGGAGTGGCCTGCTACCACTCGAAGGTCGGGGCGGTGGAGCTCTGCCTCAATCACCTCGTCGACGGGGCGGACGAGTACGTCGTGGTCGACATGACAGCCGGCTCGGACTCCTTCGCCTCCGGGATGTTCACCCGCTTCGACATGACGTTTCTCGTCGCCGAGCCGACACGCAAGGGCGTTTCCGTCTACCGCCAGTACAAGGAGTACGCACGGGACTTCGGCGTCGCGCTGAAGGTCGTCGGCAACAAGGTGCAGGGCCCGGACGATCTGGACTTCCTGCGCGACGAAGTGGGCGACGACCTGCTCGTCAGCGTCGGGCACTCCGACTGGGTGCGGGCGCTGGAGAAAGGCCGTCCACTCCACTTCGAGCACCTTGAAGAGCCCAACCGGGCCGCATTGTGCACGCTGCGGCAGGCGGCGGACGCGTCGTACGCCCGTCGCGACTGGGAGCGCTACACACGCCAGATGGTGCACTTCCATCTGAAGAACGCGGAGAGTTGGGGCAATGCGAAGACGGGGGCCGATCTGGCCGCGCAGATCGACCCCGCCTTCGTGCTCGGGGAACAGGCCGCGAAGGTCAGCGCCCCGCAGCCGGCCTGATCACGGCCGGTCCGTCCAGCGCCGGAGCCACGGGGCCGGCCCCCTGCCCCGCTCAGCCCTGCCCCGTCCAGCACCGGTCGGTTCAGCCCTGCCCCGTCGCGGACCGGCCGCACCAGGCGCGGGCTGCTCGCAGCCGCCCCGCCCGGGCCCATCACGCCGGCCCGGGCGGACCCGGCCGACCCGGCCGACCCGGCCGACCCTGCGGGCCCTGCGGGCCCGGCGGGCCCGGCGGACTTGGCGGGGTTGGCGGGGTTGGCGCGCTGGACGGCCATGAAGGCCTCCCAGCCGCGCACCGAACGTGCCCTGTCGGGGCCGACCGGAGCCGTTGGTGCCGGTACACCCAGCGAGCCCCACAACGAGCGCCGCCGTGGCGACCGCGCCGAGGACTGCCCTTCCTCTGGTGGCCGGCACCCCTCCACCCACTTCCGCCGTGCGATTTGCCACCTATACACCGATACGACTGAAGACGTGAACGAACCCGCATCGTCGGCGACGAGGGAGCCTGTGGACATATCGAGCCGGAATGATTAATCACCAACATGGGTGAATGGATGCCCCATTTGCCCTGAAAATCATGCCGCTCTCTTTACTCTGCATTACGGTTCATTTACCGAGCGTTGAGACTACGGAGCTGAGCCCGCGCCGAGTCCCGGCTCCGAACTCGAGAATCCCGCCGCTGTACGCCGTGACCCACGGCCGCGTCCCCCACATTCCGCGACCGCGCTGCCCCGGAGGAGACGGGAACCATGTCCGCCTGCGACTTTTCCTGCACGCCACCGACGCCCCCCTCGACCCCCTCGACCGGCTTGACCGGCTTGAGCCCCTCCACCGGCTTGAGCCGGATGCGCCGGGTGACCCGCACCGTCCGCGCCATCCGCACGACCCGTACAACCGGCACCCCACGTCTCCAGCGCCCCCACAGCCCGCCGCGGCCGGCGGAGCCATCGGCCGGCGGTCACCGGCCCCGGCGCGGCCCCGGCAGAGGTTTCCGGATCGCGCCCGCCGACCTGTCCGCCTCGATCAGCGTCTTTCTGATCGCGCTGCCGCTCTCGCTCGGCATCGCCCTGGCCACCGGCGCACCGCTCCAGGCAGGCCTCGTGGCAGCCGCCGTCGGCGGGATCGTCGCGGGACTGTTCGGTGGGTCCCCGCTCCAGGTCAGCGGGCCCGCTGCCGGGCTCACCGTGGTCACGGCCGACGTGATCCAGCGGTACGGCTGGCGCACCACCTGTGCCATCACCGTGCTGGCCGGACTCACCCAACTCGCCCTGTCCGCTCTCCGGGTGGCCCGCTCGGCCCTCGCCGTCAGCCCGGCGATCGTGCACGGCATGCTGGCCGGCATCGGCATCACGATCGCGCTGGCACAACTCCACATCGTTCTCGGCGGCACCCCACAGAGTTCCGCGGTCGCCAACGTCCTGGGCCTTCCGGACCAGTTGGCCGCACTCCACCCCGCTGCGCTCTCGGTCAGCGTCCTGACCATCGCCATGCTGCTCGCGTGGCCACGCATCCCGGGGCGCACCGGCCGGATCGTACGGAAGATCCCGGCCGCACTCGCCTCGGTCATCGCCGCGACCGCCCTGGCCGCGCTCGCCGGGCTGACCGTTGCCCGTGTCGATCTGCCGTCCTGGCGCAGCCACGCCCTGCCCGAGCTTCCCGACGGACCGGTGCTCGGCCTCCTCGCCGCCGTCCTGACCATCACCCTGGTGGGGAGCGTCGAGTCGCTGCTCTCCGCCGTCGCCGTCGACAAGCTGGTCGCTGCCCGCAAGAATCCCGAGGTCCGTGTCCCCCGCGCAAACCTCGACCGCGAGCTGACCGGCCAGGGCGCGGCGAACGTGGTCTCCGGCGCGCTCGGCGGGCTGCCGATCACCGGTGTCGCCGTGCGCAGCTCCGCCAATGTGTCGGCCGGTGGCGTGAGCCGTCACGCCACCATGCTCCACGGCCTGTGGATCGCGGTCGCCGCGCTGCTGCTCGTGCCCGTTCTCGATCTGATCCCCCTGGCCGCGCTCGCCGCGCTGGTGATGGTCATCGGCATCCAGATGGTCAACATCACGCATCTGCGCAGCGTGCGGCGGAACCGCGAAATGCTGGTGTACGTGGCGACGATGACCGCCGTCGTACTCACCGGCGTGCTGGAAGGCGTGGCCATCGGGATCGCGATGGCGGTCGCGGTCGCACTGCACCGGCTGACCAGGACCCGGATCACGATGGAGGTGCGCGAAGGGGTGCACCGGCTGCGGGTGCGGGGCCAGTTGACGTTCCTGGCCGTGCCGCGGCTGAGCCGGATGCTGAATCAGGTGCCCCATGACGCCGACACCGTCGTGGAGCTGGACGGCTCGTTCATGGACCACGCTGCCTACGAGGCGCTGCACGACTGGCAGGCGGCTCATGAAGCACAGGGCGGCACGGTCGAGTTCACCGGCCGCTCCGGAGGCCGGATCGCCGAGCCGGCATCGGAATCGCACGCCTGCTGCAGGCCCTGGACGCCCTGGCGCAACCACCACTGCGGAGAGCACCCCACCGCGGGGCCCGAGCAGCGGCCGGGGGCGCACGGTCACCAACTGGCCAGCGGACTCAGCTCCTTCCAGCGCAATACGGCGCCGCTGGTGCGCGACGAGCTCGCGCGGCTGGCCCGGGAAGGCCAGAGCCCCTCCCAGCTCTTTCTGACCTGTGCGGACTCCCGGCTGGTCACGAGCATGATCACGGCGAGTGGTCCGGGAGATCTGTTCACCGTACGGAACGTGGGGAATCTGGTACCCCTGCCGGGCGAGGAGAGCGGGGACGATTCCGTCGCAGCGGCGATCGACTACGCAGTGAACATCCTCCAGGTGGAGTCGATCACGATCTGCGGCCACTCCGGTTGCGGCGCGATGCAGGCTCTGCTGACCGGCCCGCCCGACGACAACGACGCGCAGACCCCGCTTCGGCGCTGGCTGCGGCACGGCCGGCCCAGTCTTGAGCGGATGAGGTCCCGGCACCACTCCTGGGCCAGGATCTCCGGGCGGCTGCCCGCCGATGCGGTGGAGCAGTTGTGTCTCACCAATGTGGTCCAGCAACTGGAGCATCTTCGAGCGCACGAGGCGGTGGCGCGGCGGCTCGCCGAGGGCACGCTGCAGCTGCACGGGATGTACTTCCACGTCGGCGAAGCCCAGGCGTATCTGCTGGCGGACGGTGAGGGGGCCGACCGTATCGACGAGGTCTTCGACCGGGTCGCCCCCGGCCCGCCGGAGGCGAAGCACACACCCGCCCGGACGGGCGCGGCCTGAACCGACCGGCCGCGGCATACGTGAGAAAGAGTGGCCCCTTCTCCCCACCGCCCGGGGAGAGGGGGCCGCTGTCCCGTGGCGCAGCCGGGCCGACCCGGCCGACCGCGCCCCGCTGCCATCACCCCGTCGCCATCACACCGCCGCCATCGCCGCGTCGTCATCACCGCGTCGTCATCACCCCCGCCCCCACACCTCGCCCGAGACAAGCCGCACGTACAGACCCTGAACCACATAGGTCTAAACCAATTTCCTGAAGACTCTTGTCACCTGGCCCTCTGGCTGATGAGCTATGGCCTGGGACACATAGGCACATAGGACGCCCTGGGAAAGGGAGATGTCGTGAGCAACGAAAGCCTGGCCAACCTCTTGAAGGAAGAGCGGCGGTTCGCGCCGCCGGCCGAGCTGGCCGCGCACGCCAATGTCACGGCTGCGGCGTACGAGCAGGCCGAGGCGGACAGGCTTGGCTTCTGGGCCGAGCAGGCGCGGCGCCTGACCTGGGCCACCGAGCCGACCGAGATCCTGGACTGGTCGAACCCGCCCTTTGCGAAGTGGTTCGCCGACGGCAAGCTCAATGTCGCGTACAACTGCGTGGACCGGCATGTCGAGGCGGGCCTCGGCGATCGCGTCGCCATTCACTTCGAGGGCGAGCCGGGCGACAGCCGGGCCCTGACCTATGCCGAGCTCAAGGACGAGGTGTCCAGGGCGGCCAACGCCCTGACCGAGCTGGGCGTCACCAAGGGCGACCGGGTGGCCGTGTATCTGCCCATGATCCCCGAGGCCGTCGTCGCGATGCTGGCCTGCGCCCGGATCGGCGCCGCGCACTCGGTGGTCTTCGGCGGCTTCTCCGCCGACGCCATCGCCACCCGCATCGAGGACGCCGACGCCAAGCTCGTCATCACCGCCGACGGCGGCTACCGGCGCGGCAAGCCCTCCGCGCTCAAGCCCGCCGTCGACGAGGCCATCAACCGGGTGGACCGCGTGCAGCACGTTCTCGTCGTGCGCCGCACGGGCCAGGACGTGGCATGGACCGAGGGCCGGGATGTGTGGTGGCACGACATCGTCGGCCGCCAGCCGGCCGAGCACACCCCCGAGGCGTTCGAGGCCGAGCACCCGCTCTTCATCCTCTACACCTCCGGCACGACGGGTAAGCCGAAGGGCATCCTGCACACGTCGGGCGGCTACCTCACCCAGGCGGCCTACACCCACCACGCCGTCTTCGACCTCAAGCCCGAAACCGACGTCTACTGGTGCACCGCCGACATCGGCTGGGTGACCGGCCACTCCTACATCACCTACGGACCGCTGGCCAACGGCGCGACACAGGTGATGTACGAGGGCACCCCCGACACCCCCCACCAGGGCCGGTTCTGGGAGATCGTGCAGAAGTACGGCGTCACGATCCTCTACACCGCGCCGACCGCGATCCGTACCTTCATGAAGTGGGGAGACGACATCCCCGCCAAGTTCGACCTGACGAGCCTGCGCCTGCTCGGCTCGGTCGGTGAGCCGATCAACCCCGAGGCCTGGATCTGGTACCGGGAGCACATCGGCGCCGGCAAGACCCCGATCGTGGACACCTGGTGGCAGACCGAGACCGGCGCGATGATGATCTCACCGCTGCCCGGCGTCACCGAGACCAAGCCGGGCTCCGCCCAGCGCCCGCTGCCCGGCATCAGCGCCACCGTCGTCGACGACGAAGCCCGCGAGGTACCCAACGGCGGCGGCGGCTACCTCGTCCTGACCGAGCCCTGGCCATCGATGCTGCGCACCATCTGGGGCGACGACCAGCGCTTCATCGACACCTACTGGTCCCGCTTCGAAGGCAAGTACTTCGCGGGCGACGGCGCGAAGAAGGACGACGACGGCGACATCTGGCTGCTCGGCCGCGTCGACGACGTCATGCTCGTCTCCGGGCACAACATCTCCACCACCGAGGTCGAGTCCGCGCTCGTCTCCCACCCCAAGGTCGCCGAGGCAGCCGTCGTCGGCGCGGCCGACGAGACCACCGGCCAGGCCATCGTGGCGTTCGTGATCCTGCGCGGCACAGCCGCGGCGGACGCCGACGACGCGGCCCTCGTCACGGAACTGCGCAACCACGTCGGCACCACACTCGGCCCCATCGCCAAACCCAAGCGGATCCTGCCGGTGACCGAACTGCCCAAGACCCGCTCCGGCAAGATCATGCGCCGCCTGCTCCGCGACGTCGCGGAGAACCGCCAACTCGGCGACGTCACCACCCTCACCGACTCCTCGGTGATGGACCTCATCCAGTCCAAACTGCCGACGGCGGCCTCGGAGGACTGAGGTCCGCTCCTGTCGGAGGGCTGAGGTCCACTCCCGCTGGAGGACTGAGGTCCGTTTCCGCACACTGCCTGGGGCACCCGGAAGCAACGCGCCGGGTGCCCCTTTTGCGCATAATCTGAAGATCGCCGGACACCCCGTTGCGCGCCTGGACATGTTCTTAGGTAAAGTAATTACTCGCATCAATGACACGACAAAGACGCGACAAGAAAACTTAGGTGTGCCGGGAAGTCTGGTCGGCATGTGCTCAGTCATGCCCACCCGACCGGAGGTCCCCGCTCGTGGCCGCGCCCACCACTCCCCGTAAGTTCCTCGGACGCCTCTCACTCCCCGAGCGGACGTTCGTGGCGGACGCCCTGCGCACCGAGACCGTCGGCGGCATCCTGCTGCTCGTCGCCACAGTCGCCGCACTCATCTGGGCGAACACGCCCCTGGGTCGCAGTTACGAAGCCGTGAGCGACTTCCACTTCGGCCCCGCATCGCTCGGCCTCGACCTGTCCGTTCAGCACTGGGCGGCCGACGGACTGCTCGCCATCTTCTTCTTCGTCGCAGGCATCGAGCTCAAGCGTGAGCTGGTCGCGGGCGAGCTGCGCGACCCCAAGGCAGCAGCCCTGCCGGTCATCGCCGCGATCTGCGGCATGGCCGCGCCCGCCGTCGTCTACGCGCTGGTCAACGCCGCAGGCGGCGGGTCCCTCGCCGGCTGGGCGGTGCCCACCGCCACCGACATCGCCTTCGCGCTCGCCGTCCTCGCGGTCATCGGCACCTCGCTGCCGTCCGCGATACGCGCGTTCCTGCTCACCCTCGCGGTCGTCGACGACCTGTTCGCGATCCTGATCATCGCGGTCTTCTTCACCAACGACCTGGACTTCGCCGCGCTCGGCGGCGCGGTCGTCGGACTCGGCGTCTTCTGGCTTCTGCTGCGCAAGCGCGTACGCGGCTGGTACGTGTACATCCCGCTGGCCCTCGTCATCTGGGGCCTGATGTACAACAGCGGCGTCCACGCCACCATCGCCGGTGTCGCGATGGGCCTGATGCTGCGCTGCCACCACGAGGAGGGCGAGGAGCACTCCCCCGGCGAGCACATCGAGCATCTCGTACGGCCCATCTCCGCCGGTCTCGCCGTGCCGCTGTTCGCACTGTTCTCGGCCGGAGTGAGCGTTTCCGGCAGCGCCCTCCGGGACGTCTTCACCAGGCCCGAGACCCTGGGTGTCGTGCTCGGCCTGGTGGTCGGCAAGGCGGTCGGCATCTTCGGCGGCACCTGGCTCGCCGCGCGCTTCACCAAGGCCGAGCTCAACGAGGATCTGGCCTGGCCGGACGTCTTCGCCGTGGCCTCGCTCGCCGGGATCGGCTTCACCGTGTCCCTGCTCATCGGCGAGCTGGCCTTCGCCGGGAACGCGACACTGACGGACGAGGTCAAGGCCGCGGTACTGCTGGGCTCGTTCATCGCCGCCGTGTTCGCCGCCGTGCTGCTGAAACTTCGGGTACGCACGTACCAGGCGCTGTACGAGGAGGAGGAGCGCGACGACGACCGCGACGGCATTCCCGACGTGTACGAGCAGCACAACCCGGAGTACCACCTTCGGATGGCCGCGATCTACGAGGAGAAGGCCGCGGAGCATCGACGCAAGGCGGAAGTCGCGGGGGCGTCGCGCAGTGACGGCGACAGTCCGGCATGATCTGACAACGGATCCGAAGCAGAGATGAGGGAGTCACCGATGAGCGACCCCGGCAGCAGCGCAGCCACCGCCGTCGAAGCCGCGGGCGACGCGGTCGGGCCGGTCCGGCTGGCGGGCGCCGACCGGACCGTCGGACAACTGGTCGCGACGGCGACCGCCGAGATGTCCGCACTGGTGCACGACGAGATCGCGCTCGCCAAGGCCGAGATCCGGCAGGACGTGAAGCGCGGCGTCACGGGCGGCGCGGCCATAAGCGTCGCGGGCGTCCTGGCGCTGTTCTCGCTGCCGGTGCTGAGCTTCGCCGCCGCCTACGGGATCCACAATCTGGGCCTCGGGCTCGCCTGGTCGTTCCTGATCGTGGGCGTGGCGTTCCTGCTGCTCGCGGGGCTGCTCGCGCTGATCGCCAGGTCCAAGTTCAAGAACGTCAAGCCGCCGGAGAGGTCCATCGCCTCGGCCAAGCAGACCGCTGCCGTGCTGCAGAACGTGAAGCCGCACCCTCGTAAGACCGAGGACTCGGCCGCTCCTGTGGCACGCTCATCCGCATGACGGCCTCTGATACGCCATCCGTCCGCAACGGAAACGGCAGCGGAAACGGCAACAGCAACGGCAGCCCCGTCCGGATCGATGGCCCCTGGACCCACCGCGACGTGGCGGCCAATGGTGCGCGCTTCCATATCGCGGAGATGGGCGACGGGCCGCTGGTACTGCTGCTGCACGGTTTCCCGCAGTTCTGGTGGACGTGGCGGCATCAGCTGACCGCGCTCGCCGACGCGGGGTTCCGTGCGGTGGCGATGGATCTGCGGGGCGTGGGCGGCAGCGACCGTACGCCCCGGGGCTACGACCCCGCGAACCTCGCGCTCGACATCACCGGCGTCGTACGGTCCCTCGGCGAGCCGGACGCGGCGCTCGTCGGCCACGACCTGGGCGGGTACCTCGCCTGGACCGCGGCGGTGATGCGCCCCAAGCTGGTGCGCCGGCTCGCGGTCTCCTCGATGCCGCATCCTCGCCGCTGGCGGTCCTCGATGCTCGGCGACTTCGCGCAGAGCCGCGCCGGGTCGTACGTCTGGAGCTTCCAGCGGCCGTGGCTGCCGGAGCGTCAGCTGGTCGCGGACGACGCGGCCTTGGTGGGCCGGCTGATCCAGGAATGGTCGGGTCCGCAGCCGCCCGAGGACGAGGCGCTGGACGTGTACCGGCGGGCCATGTGCATCCCGTCGACGGCGCACTGCTCGATCGAGCCGTACCGGTGGATGGTGCGGTCGATGGCCCGTCCGGACGGCATCCAGTTCAACCGCCGCATGAAGCGGCCGGTACGGGTACCGACGCTCCATCTGCACGGCTCACTGGACCCGGCGATGCGCACCCGCAGCGCGGCGGGCTCGGGCGAGTACGTCGAAGCGCCCTACCGCTGGCGCCTCTTCGACGGCCTGGGGCACTTCCCGCATGAGGAGGACCCCACGGCGTTCTCCAACGAGCTCATCAGCTGGCTCAAAGACCCCGAACCGGACCGATAACCCACCCAGAAACGAAACAAGCAACCCCCCGCACCACCCCACTGCCGGGGGTCCGGGGGTCGGCCCCCGGGACAACACAGCCCGCATGAGGAGGACCCGATGGCGTTCTCCAACGAGCTCATCAGCCGGCTCAAAGACCCCGAACCGGACCGATAAGGGGTCGGCCCCCGGGAACGGGTGTGCGGCGAACGGGGATTGCCCGGCGCATAGGCCAATTGGCGGGCCCCGATGCGGTTACCGACCTTGGGGCACGGGCACACGTCGGGGTATGGGCTGGACGCACGACTACGGTGACACAGCACGCGACTCACGCTCGGCCGCAGCGCCGATCACATACGAGAGGGGTGGCCCGCAAGGGCGGGGTCATGATCCCCGACTCGGGATCCCCCGTATCCTCCGCCGCCGGGCCCGCTGGGTCTCGGCGCGGCTGCGCCATCCTCGCGGCTGACGTCCCGCTACGGCGTCACAGCGCGCATTCCTGACTGTCGACCTCCTGGTTGGCGGCGCGGCCCTGCGTGATGTCGTCGCGGATCTCATCCGACGTCAGCGCATAACCGGTGCTGGCGTCGTCCAGCGACCGGGCGAAGATCACGCCGTACACCCGGCCGTCGGTGGTGAGGAGCGGGCCGCCGGAATTGCCCTGGCGGACCGTCGCGAACAGCGAGTACACATCGCGGCGCACCTCACCGCGGCGGTAGATGTCGGGGCCGTTGGCGTCGATACGGCCGCGGACGCGCGCGGAGCGTACGTCGTACGAGCCGTTCTCCGGGAAGCCGGCGACGATCGCGCCGTCGCCGGTGCGGGCATCGGTCTCGGTGAACTGGAGCGGCGTTGCCTTGAGGTCCGGGACGTCCAGTACGGCGATGTCGCGCTTCCAGTCGTAGAGGACGACCTTGGCGTCGTACAGCCGGCCCTGGCCGCCTATCTGCACGGTCGGCTCGTCGACACCGCCGACGACGTGCGCGTTGGTCATGACGCGGCGCGGGGCGAAGACGAAGCCGGTGCCTTCGAGGACCTTGTTGCAGCGCGGGGCCGTGCCGACGACCTTGACGATGGACCGCTGCGCGCGGGCCGCGACCGGACTGTTGACGAGCGCCGGGTCGGGGGCTCTGACCTCGGTGATGGGCTCGTTGGCGAAGGGGCTGAAGACCTGCGGGAAGCCGTTCTGCGCGAGGACCGCGGAGAAGTCGGTGAACCACGTGGACGCCTGACTCGGCATCACCCGCGACACTCCGAGTAGCACCTTGGAGTTACGGACTTCCTTGCCGAGCGTCGGCAGCGACGTGCCCGCGAGGGCGGAGCCGATCAGCCACGCGACGAGCAGCATCGCGACGACGTTGACGAGCGCGCCGCCCGTGGCGTCGAGGGCGCGCGCCGGTGACCACGTGATGTAGCGCCTGAGCTTGTTGCCCAGGTGGGTGGTGAAGGCCTGCCCGACGGAGGCGAAGACGATCACGACCACGACGAAGACGATCACCGCGGTCGTGGAGACCTCGCTCTCGCCCGTCATCCGGTCCCAGAGGAACGGGAGCAGATAGACGGCGACGAGTCCGCCCCCGAGGAAGCCGGTCACCGACAGGATGCCGACGACGAAGCCCTGGCGATAGCCGACGATCGCGAACCACACGGCGGCGACCAGCAGCAGGATGTCCAGCACGTTCACCGTCTTTAGCCTCGCAGATTCGTCGTCCGGCACTCCGTCCGGCTGGGGGTATCGGGGGTCCCGGATTCACACTCCGGGTGACCGGAGCACGTGAGCCACGGTCTCATGAGCGCCACTCGAGCGGGACCTGCTTCGCCCGGTCCCATGGTCGCTCCCAGCCCGCGAAGTGGAGGATGCGGTCGATCACACCGGCGGTAAAACCCCAGACCAGAGCCGATTCGACCAGAAATGCCGGACCACGGTGGCCGCTGGGATGGACGGTCGTCGCACGGTTGGCCGGGTCCGTGAGATCCGCCACGGGGACCGTGAAGACCCGGGCGGTCTCGGCGGGGTCGACCGCGGCGACGGGGCTCGGATCGCGCCACCAGCCGAGGACGGGGGTCACGACGAAGCCGCTCACGGGGATGTAGAGCCGGGGCAGCACCCCGAAGATCTGGACGCCTGCCGGGTCCAGGCCGGTCTCCTCCTGGGCCTCGCGGAGGGCGGCCCGGAGCGGGCCGGTGGTGGCGGGGTCGCCGTCCTCGGGGTCGAGGGCGCCGCCGGGGAAGGAAGGCTGTCCGGCGTGCGACCGGAGGCTGCCGGCTCGCTCCATGAGCAGCAGCTCGGGGCCTTGGGCACCATCCCCGAAGAGGATGAGCACGGCGGACTGGCGGCCTCCGCCACTCGCGGGCGGCAGGAACCGGCTGAGCTGCTCGGGGGCGACGGTCCTGGCGGCCCGCTCGACCGGCGCGAGCCACTCGGGCAGCCCGTCGCCGGTCACGGCCATGTCGCCGTCGTACGTCTCATCCGTGCGTGTCATGGGCACCCCCGTCGTGTGCAACGCCTGCGGCGGCCGTGCTGGTTCCACCCGTCACGGAAAAGATCGCGGGACCGGCCGTCCCGCTTCTGCCCCGGCCGGGGCAGGGACGGGGCGGCAGCGGCCCACCGCGGGAGCGCGTCATGAGGCGCCCAGCGGGGGCGCGGGCTTGCCCGGGTAGTCGGGTGGTGGGTTGAGGCGCTGGCCCGGGTAGCCGCCGAGCTCGTACTTGAGGAGCTTCTTGGCCTTCTCCGGGTCGGTCTCGCCCTCGCCGTACGCAGGGCAGAGGTGCGTGATCGGGCAGGCGCCGCAGGCGGGCTTGCGGGCGTGGCAGATACGGCGGCCGTGGAAGATCACCCGGTGGGAGAGCATCGTCCACTCGCTCTTGGGGAAGATCTCGGCGATCTCCGCCTCGATCTTGACCGGGTCGTCCTGGTCCGTCCATTTCCAGCGGCGAGCGAGCCGCATGAAGTGGGTGTCGACGGTGATCCCCGGCACCCCGAACGCGTTGCCGAGCACCACGAAGGCCGTCTTGCGGCCCACGCCCGGCAGCGTGACCAGGTCCTTCAGCCGGCCCGGGACCTCGCCGCCGAAGTTGTCCCGGAGGGCCGTGGAGAGGCCGATCAGGGACTTCGCCTTGGCTCGGAAGAAGCCGGTGGGCCGGATGATCTCCTCCAGCTCCTCCGGCACGGCCGCGGCCATGTCCTCGGGCGTCGGGTACTTCGCGAACAGCGCGGGCGTCGTCTGGTTGACCCGCAGATCGGTCGTCTGGGCGGAGAGGACGGTCGCGACGAGCAGCTGGAAGGGGTTCTGGAAGTCGAGCTCCGGGTGGGCGTACGGATACACCTCGGCCAGCTCACGGTTGATCCGGCGGGCGCGGCGCACCATCGCCAGCCGCGACTCCGGCTTCGCCGGCGACTTCGACGGCGTCTTCACCGCAGGCTTCACCGCCGCCTTCGCCGAAGCCTTCGAGGTCTTCGCCGCGGAACTCCGCGCGGAACCCGCCGGCGTCTCCACCGCAGGCTTCACCGAGGCCTTCGAGGTCTTCGCACCCCTCGAAGCCGCCCCATTTGTCGCTTTTGCTTCTTTTGTCGGCATGGCCGAAACATGTTCGCCCACAGCGGAATTTTGCTCCCCAGACACTCTCCCGGCCCCCTTGGCCTGTGCTCTCACCGGCGAATTGGACACCCGGCCAGCCTAGAGGTCACCGCTGACATCCGCCCCGGCCGTGGCCGATCGCCACCCGAATCGGCCCCTGCCGCACAGCCGTACACGCCCGTGCGTCAAACTTGTGTTGGACCCTTGTGATCGATCGCACTGTTTTGGTGTGCGGCATCATGGGGACCACCGTCCCCTGAGCAGGTCGACAAGGAGAGAACTCGTGGACGACGTTCTGCGGCGCGCCCCGCTCTTCGCGGCGCTCGATGACGAGCAGGCCGCGGAGCTCCGCGCCTCGATGAGTGAAGTGACGCTCGCCCGCGGCGACGCGCTCTTCCACGAGGGTGACCCCGGCGACCGCCTGTACGTGGTCACCGAGGGCAAGGTCAAGCTTCACCGCACCTCCCCCGACGGCCGCGAGAACATGCTTGCGGTGCTCGGCCCCGGCGAGCTGATCGGTGAGCTGTCCCTCTTCGACCCGGGCCCGCGCACGGCGACCGCCACCGCGCTCACCGAGGTCAAGCTGCTGGGCCTGGGTCACGGCGACCTCCAGCCCTGGCTGAACGCACGCCCCGAGGTGGCCACCGCCTTGCTGCGCGCGGTTGCCCGCCGGCTCCGCAAGACCAACGACCAGATGTCCGACCTGGTCTTCTCCGACGTACCGGGCCGTGTCGCCCGCGCACTCCTCGACCTGTCGCGCCGCTTCGGCGTGCAGTCGGAGGAGGGCATCCACGTCGTGCACGACCTGACCCAGGAGGAGCTGGCCCAGCTGGTCGGCGCCTCCCGCGAGACCGTCAACAAGGCGCTCGCCGACTTCGCGCAGCGCGGCTGGCTGCGGCTGGAGGCGCGGGCCGTGATCCTGCTGGACGTGGAGCGGCTCGCCAAGCGTTCGCGCTAGTCGTACG
>NZ_JBSGZO010000191.1:0-15298 GCF_053611045.1 Streptomyces sp. NPDC054841
CGTTACTCCACACAAGTCACGATGATCAACGGTGGCCGTACCCGTACCCCTACCAGGCCCCACCAGCAAGATCACGATCTACAGCTGGAGTACTAGGCCCTGTCCGCGGGGCGGGCGGGAGTGTCAGTCGCCATTGCTACGGTCGGCCGCATGTTCGCAGTACGGGAATTCACGGGGGACTTCGAGACGCATCTGACCGTGCACCCGCCCCGGACGCCGGCCGAGGACGAGCGGCTCGGCGCGTGGGCCGCCGACCACGGTCTGAAGCTGACCCGCATCGTCCTGGACCGGGGTGCGACCCCCGACCAGCCGATGCTCTCCGGCAGGGGCAGCGGCGGGCTCGGCGGTCAGCTGGCCGCCGCACGCCGCACGGCCCGGCAGCTGGATGCGGCGGGCTTCCCGGTGATCCGCACCAAGATCGAGGCGGCTCCGTGGAACGAGGACGTGCCGCGCACCGCGGCCGAGGCACTGCAACTGCCCCCACACTGCGGCTTCGAGCACCATGTCAAGCTGCTGCTGGACGACGCGGAGGCGATCGCCGTGGTCCGGGCCGTGGCCGAGGCGCACGACGCCCATGTCTCCCGCAACGCCCGCCGCGGGCCCCGGCACGGCCGGCACGAGCGGTTCGTCACCCAGCGCTGCCACGCCGTCGGCCGCCCCGAGGCGCGCCGCAGGCTCGACGCGCTGCTCACCGCGCTCTCGGCCGCCGGCTTCCGGTACGTGGAGGTGGAGGAGGAGTTCGTCGTCCACGACGACCGTCCGTCGGCCGACGCGGGCTGGATCGAGGGCGCGGGGCGATGACCGACGTCGAGCCGCTGCGGAGGGCCGCCCTCGACCATGTGCTGCGGCTGATCGCCGATGCGCCGTGGGGCGACGGACTGGTGCTGCGCGGCAGTATGCCGCTGCAGGCCTGGCTCGGGCCCGAGGCACGTGAGCCCGCCGACCTGGACTGGATCGTCCTCGCCCCCGGCCCTGGCTCGTTCCCGGACCGGCTGAGCCCGTATCCGTACGTCGACGACGTCGAGACGGTGCAGCAGTGGCCGGAGGCCGCGGAGGGCGCGGCGCGGTACGAGATCTGGGGCGAGGAGGAGTTCTCGGCGTACGGGGCGCGGCCGGTGCTCCCGCCCGAGGGGCTGCGCTGGCTGGACGGCCGGTCCTTCGAGAGCTTGGCGTCCCTGGACGATCTGGTCGAGGAGATCCGCAACAGCCCCACGGCTCCCGGTGGCATCACCTTCGAGCCGGACTCCGTCAGACAGGAGCGGTTCGGGGACTACGACGACGATCTGTACGACGACGACGAAACCATGAGCACCTGGGAGTACGAACTGCCCGGGCTGCGGATCTTCGTCCCGTGGCGCACGTCCGGGGACGAGCGCGGCGCGGTACGCGGCGAGATCAGGCTGGACTTCACGCTCGACGAGGCCGTACCCGACCCGCCGGTGTGGACGGCCGTCCCCCGCGGCGACGGCGGCCCGCCCACTGCGGTGCGTACCGCGAGCCGGGAACTGTCCCTCGCCTGGAAGCTTCTGTGGCTGTGCACCGACTGCGCGCAGGACCGCGTCGGCCGCGGCAAGGATCTGTACGACGCCGTCCTGCTCGCCGAATGTCCCCGGACCCGGCTCACCCCGCGCCTGCTGCGCCGGGTGCTCGGCGAGCACGCGGCGGGCTTCGGGCCCGGCACGGTACGGGGCTGGAGGGTCGACGGCGCGTCCTGCCCCGGCGACCCGGACCGGCTGCGGGAGCGGCTGGTCCGGGCCCTTGAGCCGGTTGCTCAGCGGTGTCGGGCCCGTTGAGGCAGCATCAGCAGGGTGTACAGGATCATCGCGGCCGCGAGCCCCACCGCCCAGCCGTAGTTCGCGAGGGGCTTGAGGACGGGGATCAGTCCTTCCTCGGGGAAGGGTCCCTTGCCGGGCGCGGAGTGCGAGCCGCCGATCGCCAGTACGCCGCCCACCGCGAACGAGCAGACGGCTCGCCAGTTCCAGCCTGCGGCGTACCAGTAGCGCCCGTGCGGCCGGTAGAGCTCCGCCAGGGCGAGGCGGGTGCGGCGGATGATCCAGTAGTCGGCGATGAGGATGCCCGCGACCGTGCCGAGCAGCCCGCCGACCAGTCCGAGCCAGGTGAAGATGTACAGCTCGGGGGTCTCGGTCAGCTTCCACGGCATGATGAGGACGCCGACGACTCCCGTGATCAGTGCACCGGTGCGAAAGTTGATGAAGCGCGGCGCGAGATTCGCCAGGTCGTACGCGGGTGACACGACGTTCGCCGCGATGTTCACCGAGATCGTCGCGATCAGCACGGTCACCAGGGCGTACAGCAGTCCGAAGACGTTGTCGGCCTTGGCGGCGAGCTGGACCGGGTCCCAGACCGGCGCGCCGTACACGGCCTGGGAGCCGGAGGTGACGAACACGGACAGCAGCGCGAACAGCGTCATCGTCGTCGGCAGCCCCAGCGTCTGGCCCCAGACCTGGGCGCGCTGTCCGGCGCCGAAGCGGGTGAAGTCCGGGATGTTCAGGGACAGCGTGGACCAGAAGGCGATCATTGCCATGAGGGAGGGGAAGAAGACGGGCCAGAAGTCCTCGCCCCAGCCGAGCTTGGAGGGCTGGTCCAGCAGCGGGCCGAAGCCACCCGCCTTGATCGCGATCCACACCAGCAGCACCAGCGCGCCGACGATGACGAACGGCGCCGCCCAGTTCTCGAACCGGCGCAGGGTCTCCATGCCCCGGTAGATGATGGCCAGTTCGATCGCCCAGAAGACGACGAAGCAGAGCCACAGGGTCCAGGGCTGGCCGGCGATCTCGGCGGCCTCCGCCCAGCCGCCGAAGATCGTGCCGAGCAGGACGAAGATGCCCTGGCCGCCGATCCAGGTCTGGATGCCGAACCAGGCGCAGGCCACCGCGGCCCTGATGAGTGCCGGGAGGTTGGCGCCGCGCAGCCCGAACGAGGAGCGCGCGAGCACCGGGAAGGGAATGCCGTACTTGGGTCCGGCATGCCCGGTGAGCAGCATCGGGAACAGCACGATCACATTGGCCAGCGCGATTGTGAAGACGGCCTGCTTCCAGTCCATGCCGAGCGCGACGAGCCCGGAGGCGAGCAGCCAGGACGGGATGTTGTGGGCCATGCCGACCCACAGCGCGGCGAAGTTGTAGGTCGTCCAGTGGCGGCGGACGACCGGTACGGGCAGCAGATCGCCGTTGACGAAGCGGCCTTCGTCGGGGACCGCGCCGGGCGCGAGCTCCACCCGGCCCTGTGCGTCGATTACCTGGTCGGAGTCGGACGGGGCCGGGGGGACGGTCGCGGTCATGGCCTTGGCCCTTCAGCAGTGGCGGGTGCCTTTCAGCGGTTGAACGCGGGGATGATCTCGGCGCCGTACGCGTCGATCGTCGCTTCCTTCGCGTCGTGCATGTTGTAGACGGCGAACTGGTCCACGCCCAGCTCACGCAGCGCCGTCAGCTTCTCGATGTGCGCGGACGGCGGGCCGAGCAGGCAGAACCTGTCCACGATCTCGTCGGGCACGAAGTCCGTGGACGGATTGCCGGCCCGGCCGTGGTGGCTGTAGTCGTAGCCGTGCCGCTCCTTGATGTACGCGGTCAGCGCCTCCGGCACCATGTCCGAGTGCTCGCCGTAGCGGGAGACCAGGTCGGCGACGTGGTTGCCGACCATCCCGCCGAACCAGCGGCACTGGTCGCGCGCGTGCGCCAGGTCGTCGCCGACGTAGGCGGGCGCGGCGACGCAGATCGTGATCGCGTCCGGGTCGCGTCCTGCGTCGGCGGCCGCGGCACGTACCGCCTTCACCATCCATTCGGTGAGGTAGAGGTCGGCGAGTTGCAGGATGAAGCCGTCGGCCCGTTGTCCGGCGAGCGCGAGCGCCTTCGGTCCGTACGCCGCCATCCACACGGGCAGTTTCCCGCTGCGGACCCAGGGGATCCGCAGTGGCTGTCCGTCGACGACGGCCTGCCGGCCTTCGGCGAGATCGCGGATGACGCCGATCGCCTCACCGAGGCGCGCCAGGGTGTTGGGTTTGCGGCCGGCGACCCGCATCGCGGAGTCGCCTCGTCCGATGCCGCAGACGGTGCGGTTGCCGTACATGTCGTTGAGGGTGGCGAAGGTGGAGGCGGTGACCTCCCACGTCCGGGTCCCGGGGTTGGTGACCATGGGGCCGACGTGCATCTTCTGCGTGTGTTCCAGGATCTGGCTGTAGATGACGAACGGCTCCTGCCAGAGCACCGCGGAGTCGAAGGTCCAGCCGTAGCGGAAGCCGTTGCGTTCCGCACGCCGCATCAGGCCGACGACCGCCGAGGCGGGCGGATCGGTCTGCAGCACGAGTCCGAAGTCCACCGGGTGCCTCCTAGTTCAGGTACTGACAGGTGGAGCGGGGGGTGTACACGCCGTGGCCGGCCCGGCCGGTGAACTCCCGCTGGTCGATGACGACTTCGCCGCGCGAGAGAACGGTCTCGACCTGTCCGGTGATCCGTCTGCCCTCGTAGGCCGAGTAGTCCACGTTCATGTGGTGGGTCTCGGCCGACAGGGTCTGCTCGGCGTGCGGGTCGTATACGACGACGTCGGCGTCGGCTCCCGGCGCGATGGTGCCCTTCTTCGGGTAGAGGCCGAACATCCGGGCGGGCGTGGCGCAGGCGATCTCGATCCAGCGGCGCCGGGTGAGGTGTCCGTCGAGGACCGCCTGGTGCAGGAGGTCCATCCGGTTCTCCACGCCCGGCAGTCCGTTGGGGATCTTGGAGAAGTCGCCGCGGCCGAGGTCCTTCTGGCCCGTGAAGCAGAACGGGCAGTGGTCGGTGGAGACGACCTGGAGATCGTTGGTGCGCAGCCCCCGCCACAGCGCGGCCTGGTGCTCCTTCGGCCGCAGCGGGGTGCTGCAGACGTACTTCGCGCCCTCGAAGCCGGGCTCGGCGAGGTTGTCGGTGGAGAGGAACAGATACTGCGGGCAGGTCTCGCCGAAGACGGGAAGTCCCTTGTCGCGGGCGGCGGCGAGCTCGGCGACCGCCTCGTCGGCGGAGACGTGGACGACGTACAGGGGCGCTCCGGCGACCCGGGCGAGCTGGATCGCGCGGTGCGTGGCCTCGGCCTCCAGCAGCACCTTGCGGACCTCTCCGTGGTAGCGGGGGTCGGTCTCGCCGCGCGCCAGCGCCTGTTCGACGAGCACGTCGATCGCGATGCCGTTCTCGGCGTGCATCATGATCAGCCCGCCGTTGGAGGCGCCGCGCTGCATGGCCCGCAGGATCTGTCCGTCGTCGCTGTAGAAGACGCCGGGGTAGGCCATGAAGAGCTTGAAGGAGGTGACGCCCTCCTCGACGAGGAGGTCCATCTCCTTGAGCGTCGACTCGTTGACGTCGGAGAGGATCATGTGGAAGGCGTAGTCGACGGCGCAGTTGCCGTCGGCCTTCGCGTACCAGGCGTCCAGCCCTTCGCGCAGTGCGTGGCCCATCGACTGGACGGCGAAGTCCACGATGGTGGTGGTGCCGCCCCAGGCAGCTGCGCGGGTGCCGGTCTCGAAGGTGTCGGAGGCGAAGGTCCCGCCGAACGGCAGCTCCATATGGGTGTGCGCGTCGACTCCGCCCGGGATGACGTACTTCCCGGTGGCGTCGATGGTGCGGTCGGCGGTCCAGCTCCCGGCCGCGGTGGAGCCGTGCGCGGCCAGGGCGGCGATCCTGCCGTCCTCGATCAGTACGTCGGCGTGCGTCTCGTCGGCGGCGGTGATGACGAGTCCGCCGCGGATCAGGGTGCGGTTGGTCATGTTTTCCCCTCGCGTGAACTAGAGGCCGCGCAGGGCCCGTTCGAGGATCGCGGCGCCTTCCTCGGCCTCGGCGACGGTGAGCGACAGCGGTGGTGCGATCCGCAGCACGCTGGTGTCGTGTGCACCGCCCTTGCCGAGGAGCAGTCCGCCCTCGCGGGCCGCTTCGAGGACGGCCGCGGCGGCTTCCGGTGACGCCTCGTCCGTGCCGGGCCTGACCAGTTCGATGCCGATCATCAGTCCGCGGCCGCGCACTTCACGGACGGCGGGCACGGCGGCGGCGATGGCGCGCAGCCGCTCGATGAGCAGTCCGCCGACGCGGCGCGCGTTGCCCTGCAGATCGTGTTCCAGCAGGTACGAGAGGTTCGCCAGGCCCGCGGCCATGGTGACGGGCGAGCCGCCGAAGGTGGAGATCGAGTTGGCGTCGAGGCAGTTCATCACCTCGGCGCGGCCGACGACGCCGCCGACGGACATGCCGTTTCCGATGCCCTTGGCGAAGGTGAGGAGGTCCGGCGGGCCGTTCTCGGCGTGGGCCTGCCAGCCCCAGAAGTGGTCGCCGCTCCTTCCCCAGCCGGTCTGCACCTCGTCGGAGATCCACAGGATGCCGTGCCGGTCCAGGACCTCGCGGAACGCGGCGTACAGCCCGTCGGGCGGGGAGGTGAAGCCGCCTACGCCCTGGACGGGCTCGGCGATCAGCGCGGCGACGTCGTGCGTGTGGCCGAGCAGATCCTCCAGGTCGGCGACGCAGGCCTCGATGAACTGCGCGTCGGACAGCCGGGCGTACGGTCCCCGGGTGCGGACGCCGCCGTGCACGTACAGCGTCTGTACCGGGGAGAGGCCGGTGGGCGACCAGGAACGGTTGCCGGTGATGGAGACGGCCGAGAAGGAGCGGCCGTGGTAGCTGTTGCGCATCGCGAGGATCTGGCCGGACCTGCGGTACGCGGTGGCCAGCAGCAGGGCCGTGTCATTGGCCTCGGTGCCGGACGTGGTGAAGAAGACGCGGGCGTCGGGGATGCCGGAGAGGGCGGCGATGCGCTCCGCGAGTTCGACCATGGGGCGGTTGAGGTACAGCGTCGAGGAGTGGATGATCCGCCCGGCCTGCTCGCTCACCGCCTTGGTGACCTCGGGCAGGGCGTGGGCGGTCATGGTGGTGAGGATGCCGCCGAAGAAGTCGAGGTAGCGGTTGCCGGCCGTGTCCCAGACGTACCGGCCCTCGCCGTGGGTGATCTCGATGGGCTGCCGGTAGTAGAGGGCGACCCAGTCGGGGATGACGGCCCGGTGCCGGGCGTACAGATCGCTCATGGCCGCACCAGCCCCTCGTAGGCGTCGGGCCTGCGGTCGCGGTAGAACGCCCACTGCTGGCGGACCTGCTCGATGAGGCCGAAGTCCAGGTCTCTGACGATCAGTTCCTCCTGTTTGTCGCTGGCGACGTCGCCGACGAACTGGCCCCGCGGGTCGACGAAGTAGCTCGTGCCGTAGAAGTCGTTGTCGCCGTACTCCTCCTGGCCGACGCGGTTGATGGCGGCGATGAAGTACTCGTTGGCGACGGCGGCGGCGGGCTGCTCCAGCTGCCAGAGGTAGGAGGAGAGACCGCGTGAGGTGGCCGACGGGTTGTAGACCAACTGGGCGCCGTTGAGGCCGAGCTGGCGCCAGCCCTCGGGGAAGTGCCGGTCGTAGCAGATGTAGACGCCGACCTTGCCGACCGCGGTGTCGAAGACGGGCCAGCCGGCGTTGCCCGGCTTGAAGTAGTACTTCTCCCAGAATCCCTTGACCTGCGGGATGTGGTGCTTGCGGTACTTGCCGAGGTAGGTGCCGTCGGCGTCGATCACCGCGGCGGTGTTGTAGTAGAAGCCCGTGCCCTCGATCTCGAAGACGGGGACGACGATCACCATGCCGGTCTCCCGGGCGAGGTCCCGCATCCGCAGGACCGTGGGGCCGTCCGGGACGGGCTCGGCCCAGCGGTAGTGCTCCGGCTCCTGCACCTGGCAGAAGTACGGCGCGTTGAAGACCTCCTGGAATCCGATGACCTTGGCGCCCTGCCGGGCCGCCTCGCGGGCGTGCTCCTCATGTTTGGCGATCATGGATTCGGTGTCGCCGGTCCAGGTCGCCTGGACGAGTGCGGCGCGTACGACATTGGTCATGAGCTGCTCCTTCGACAAGACGTCAGAGCCTCTACGCACGTAGACGCGGTACGTAGGAGGAGAACGTAAGCCCCGTCACACACGGGGGCAAGACCATCGTCGTCAACCCGCAGTGTCGATCATGTTTCGCACTCAAGCGGTCGACATACAAGCGTATACCGTATGTTTTCAGGCGCTGATGAGTCCCGCGACACGCAGGGCGTGTACGAGATCGCGCTCGTGGTCGGGGGACACCCCGCGGGCCGCGACGAGCAGTTGCGGCACGAGCCCGCGGGGGTCGGGAGCGGCGAGCTGTGCGGCGTCCTCCGGGCTTCGGGCCCGGACGAAGGCGGCGAGCAGGGCGTCCGCCTCGCTGCGGTCGCCGGCCTCGGTGAGCAGGAGCACGGCATCGGCGATCTCGGCGGCGGGGCGGGCGACGCCCTGGCGCAGCAGATGCCCGCAGTCCTCGGCTCTCCCGGCCGCGGCCAGCGCCCCGGCGGCGGCGGCGAGCTGCGCGGGCGGCAGCGACGCGGCCTCCCAGAGCAGCGTGGCCCAGTCCGCGCCGAGTCCCGCGCGGTAGAGCTCCGCCGCCAGCACCGGCAGCCGGGCGGCGGGGCCCGCGGCGGCCTCGCACAGCACGGCGTGAGCCTCGCCGCCGCGCCCCTCGGCGCGCAGCCGCACGAGGGCGGCGACGGTCCGGCCGGCGGCGCGCCGCGCCTCGGCGTCCGCGCCCGCCCCCGCGCCCTGGTGCCCGCGTGCGACGCGCTGGGGCGGCTCCTCCTCGCGGTCCTCGCCTCCGCCGAACCGCGCCCCCCGCGGCCGCTCTTCGGCAACGGGCAGTACGGGGACGCCGACGGCCTCGCCCCCGTTCCCGTCGTCGTTCCCGACGCCGTCCCCGTCCAGCCACGCATACCGGGCCCCTCGCGGCCGCCGCTTCCCCCCGAGCCACCTCCGCGCCCCGCCGCGGCCGTCGTCCGACGGACCGTCCGCAGCTCCGGGGGCTCCGGGGGCTCCGGGGGCTCCGGCGTCGGGCGCCGCCGGAGCGGCTTCGTCGCCGCCGTCCGGCCGGAACCACGAGTCGGGCAGTGATCCGGGCAGCGTCGATGCCGGCTGCCCGCCCGGCCCCGCTCCAGCGTGGCCGCCCGGGGCGTGCGGCGCCCCGTCGGCCCACTCCGGCGTCGCCGTGGCAGCGGGGGCCAGGGCCGCGAGGCGGGCGGACAGTTCCGCGCAGCGAGCCGTCGCACGAGTGTGGTCGTCGTTGGTCCAGGACAGGTCGTGGGCGAGGCGCTGGTACTCGGAGGTGCCCTCGGGAAGGGCGGCCAGCCGGCGCAGGAGCTCCTGGCCGCGGTCCGCCGCGTGCACCTGTTCACGGAGCATCCCCTCGAGGCGCTCCTGGAGGGCCTCGAGGCCGCCCGCGCGGCGGTCGTGAGCGGCGGCCGCGGCGGTGTGCAGCGCCCGGGCGCGCACGGTCTCGCCGTCGTCGGCCGCGAGGTCCTGGAGCAGCGACTCCACCACGTCCCAGGGAGGTATCTCGGCGCCGTCGAGGCAGGCGAGCAGTCCGTCGGGGTCGCGCTGCCAGAACACTCCGTACCAGCCGCTCCCCCGGTCGAGCCGCCCCGTCAGCTCTCTCAGGTACTGCGCGAACACCCCTGCTTCCACGGGGAGTTGATGCACCATGACGCCTGCCCGCCCTCCGCCTACGGTCGGTAGGCATTCGACATCAGTCGTGTTACGGCTCGGCTACGCGGAGTTTTCGTCGACGGGGCGGACAGCTCAAGATGCCCGGAGCGTCACTGCGATGCCGGTGTGCGGTCGCTTGCCGAGCCGTACGGCGGCGGCCGGCAGGTCGACGAGCCAGAACTGCCAGGTGTACTTGCGGGCGAGAGCCTTCCTGACCCGCTTCATGTCCGCGTCGCCCAGCAGCCGCGCCGTGCCCTCCACGGACGGCGCACCCTCCACGACCCGGCCGCGCACGTCACACGCGCTCACGGTGACGCGGCTGTCCCTGCGCAGCCGCTTCACCTTCCACGAGTCGGAGCGGGTCCAGACGTACAGCTCACCGCCCGCGACGGCGAACCACACGGGTGTCGCGACGCCCGTCCCGTCCTTGCGGAAAGTGGTCAGGCTGATGTACTTCGCACGGTTGAGCTCCTGGAGGTCCACGGCGCGAGACTACGCCCCGCTGCGCCGCGCCGGCAGGCCCCACGGGCCTCGGCCGTCCCGCCCATCTGGGCCCGTCATCAGGCGCGGCCGGTGTCGAGCGGTCCGAGCAGCGAGCGGCCAAGCGCGGGGGGCGTTCGTATGCGACGCGTGGCGGGTTCTCGTTGCACGCGGTCCTCGGGAGGTCTCGAACGCGGTCCTCGCGAGGTCTCGCACGCGGATCCGGCGATCGCGCCGTCGGCCGGGGTCGAGTCGCCGCGCCACGGCCGGGCACAGCCGGCGGTCGCCGCGCAGTGACGACCGCTACGCGGACACGAGCGCGCAGCGCACGACGAGTTCGTCCATGGACAGGCCCAGCGTCCCGGCAAGCGCCGCGACGGTGAAGAAGGCGGGGGTCGGGGCGCGGCCGGTCTCGATCTTGCGCAGGGTCTCGGCGGAGAGTCCGGCGGCCGCCGCGACGTCCACCATGCTCCGTGAGCCGCGCGCCTCGCGGAGCAGCCGGCCGAGCCGCTCGCCGCGTTCACGCTCTTCGGGGGTCAGGGGGGTGCGCACCATGGCGTCATTCTAATACCGCCTCAACCGGTATAGTAATTGGCATGGTGGAGATCAAGACAGACACATCCCTGGACGCCATGCGGGCCGCCGGCCGGGTCGTCGCCCAGGCGCTGGCCGCAGTGCGGGACAAGGCCGCCGTGGGCGTCACGCTCCGGACGCTGGACGAAGCCGCCCGCGCGGTGCTGCGCGAGGCTGGTGCGGGCTCGCCCTTCCTGGACTACCGGCCCGACTGGGCCCCCACGCCCTTCCCCGCCGTCATCTGCGCCTCCGTCAACGACGCAGTCGTGCACGGCATCCCGGGCGGCTACCGGCTCCGCGACGGCGACCTCGTGAGCATCGACTGCGGCGCCCTCCTGGACGGCTGGGCCGGCGACTCGGCCATCAGCTTCACGGTCGGCCGCCCCCGCCCCGCGGACGTACGCCTCATCGACACGGCGTACGAGGCCCTGGAGGCGGGCATCGCCGCTGCGGTCGTCGGCAACCGCATCGGGGACATCTCCCATGCGATCGGCCGCGTGTGCCGCGGCGCGGGTTACGGGATTCTGTCCGGCTTCGGCGGCCATGGCGTGGGCCGCACGATGCACGAGGATCCGGGCGTGCCGAACGAGGGCCGCCCGGGCCGTGGAATGCCGCTGCGCCACGGGATGGTGCTCGCCATCGAGCCGATGCTGATCGGGGGCGGCGGCGACAGCTACCACACCGACCGCGACGGCTGGACGCTCCGCACGTCGGACGGCTCCCGTGCGGCGCACGCCGAGCACACGGTGGCGATCACGGACGACGGCCCGCGGATCCTCACCGCCCTCTGACCCGCGCCCGATGGGGAGTGTCTTCGAAGCAGCGTCGTCCGCCCGGAGGGCGGGCCCGGCGGCGTCCGGTGCTGGGGGCACCTCCCGTGCCCTAAGGGGGGAGGGCGTGCCAGGCGTCGCCGGGCGGACGGGACTTCGAAGACACGGCCTACGGGCGGATGCCGTCGCACACGATGTTCAGATGGCGGGGGCCGCGCAGCACCGCGTTCTGCCGGTACTCCGGTGGATCCTCGACCAGACGGGGGTTGTCGAGCCTGCGCGCCAGCTCGCTCAGCGCGAGCTGCGCCTCCAGCCGGGCCAGCGGCGCGCCGAAGCAGCTGTGGATGCCGCTGCCGAAGCCGAGATGCTGGATGTCCTGCCGGTCCGGGTCGAACCGTTCGGGGTCGTTGAACCGCTGCGGGTCGCGGTTGCCCGAGGCCACGACGAGCCAGAGCGAGGCGCCCTTCGGGATGGTGACGCCGCAGACCTCGATGTCCGCGAGCGTGGTGCGGTTCGGCACCAGCTGTACGGGCGGCTCGTAGCGCAGCAGTTCCTCCACGATGGGGACGGCCAGCCCCGGGTCGTCCCGCAGCCGCTGGAGCACCTCCGGGTGGCGCAGCAGGGTGAGCATGCCGTTGGTGATCAGGTTGACCGTCGTCTCATGGCCGGCGATCAGCAGCAGGGCCGCGGTGCTGAGCACCTCCATCGTCGTCAGGGTTCCGTCCGGTCCGTGAGTGCCGGTCGCCAGCTCGGAGAGCATGTCGTGGCCGGGATTCTTGCGGCGCTCCTCGATCAGCCCGGCCAGGTACATGCCCAGCTGCGTGCGGGCCTCGTGGGCGATCCGGTTCCGCTCGGTCGGGTCCTGCCCGGGCGTGGGATCCAGGCTGGCGGCGAGGGTGTCGGCCCAGCCGTGGAAGCGCGACTCGTCCTCTCGCGGCACACCGAGCAGCCGGCAGATCACGGTCACGGGGAAGGGGTAGGAGAACTGCTCGACCAGATCGATACGCCCCGGGTCGCCGATGCCGTCGATGAGGCCGGAGACGATCCCGGCGAGTTCGCCGCGCATCTCGTGGACGCGGCGCGGCGAGTGCGGCGGCCCGAACGAGCGGTTGGTCATGCGCCGCAGCCGGTCGTGCTCCGGAGGGTCGAGCCGGATGAAGCTCGGCGGCAGGGCCGACTCCTCCTCCTGCGGGGTCAGGTCGTTGGGGGCCGGCGAGGCCAGATTGCGCGCGTCGGAACTGACCCGCGGATCGTGGAGCAGGCTCCGGATCTCGTAGTAGGTGCTCACGACGTACGCGCCGTCGCCCTCGTCGACCACCGGCGTCTTGCGGAGCTCCGAGTACAGGGGATACGGGTTCGAACGGTTCTTGTAGTCGATGATCTGCCGCAGGAGCGTGGCTTGGGTCATGACGAGTCCTTGTGGTCGCTCGCGGGTCAGTGCCGGGCGGGAGTGAAGGTGATCCGCCGGTCGGTCGGCGAATAGCCGCTGACGGTGACGGTCGGACCATGCGTGGGAATCGAGGGGTCGGGGAAATCGGCCGGCTGCGGACGCTTGCCCTCGGTCCGGCGGTCCACGGTGGGGAACGGCGGGGGGAACGGCGCGTTCCGCTCGATCAGTTCCTCGTAGAACTGCAGCCACCGCGTCTGGTCGAACGTGACGGCGCCGATGACGCGGTCCTGGTACCCGTACACGCCGACGAATCTGTGCTCCGCGAGCGAGCCCTGCGCGATGAGGATCTCCTCGCCCATGGACGGCACACCGACCGATTTGATGTTCACCCCGAACTGGGTGGACCAGAAGGCGGGCACCCACATGTGCGGGCGTCGGTCGACGCTCTCGCTGACCATGTTGTGCGCCGCGGTCTCGGCCTGGGCGACGGCATTGCCCCAGTGCTCCAGGGACAGGAACTGATAGCCGAACAGCGGGTGCGGGGAGCGTGCGACATCACCGGCCACGAAGATGTCGTCCGTGACGATGCCGCGGACGTCGAAGGCGCGGCAGCCCGCGTCGCAGGCGATTCCGCGGGGGCCGGCGCCGAGTCCGGAGCCGGCGAGCCATTCGGTGTTGCGGGTCGCGCCGAGCGAGACGACGACGACGTCGGTCTCCACGGTGGAACCGTCGGAGAGGTGGGCCACCCGGACGCGTCCCGCCGCGTCGCCCTCCAGGGCGGTGACCATGACACCGCAGCGCAGGTCCACTCCGTTCTCGCGCTGCAGCTCGGCGGCGACCTCGCCGACGACGCCGCCGAGCGCGCCGACGAGAGGCGCGGCTCCGCGTTCGGCGACGGTGACGGGCAGGCCGCGCTCACGGCAGGCGGAGGCGATCTCCGAGCCGGTGAAGCCGGCGCCGATCACGAACACCCGGCGGGGGCCTGCCGCGAGGCGTCGGTGCAGCGCGGCCGCGTCGTCGCGGGTGCGCAGGACGAAGACGCCGTCGAGCCCGGCTTCCGTCTCCTTCGGCCAAGGGCGCGCGCGTACGCCGGTGGCGATGAGCAGCCGGTCGTACTCCACTTCGTCGCCGTCGGCCAGCCGCACCCGCTTGGACGTCATGTCCAGGCCGGCGGCGGGGACGCCGAGCCGCCAGTGCGCGTCCAGTTTCCGGCGCCGGGGCAGGGCGGTGTGTTCGGGGGTCGCCACGTCCAGAAGGACCTGCTTGGACAGCGGGGGCCGGTCGTAGGGCTCGTACGGCTCGTCGCCGATCAGTGTGAGCGAACCGGCGAAACCCTCGTCCCGCAGGGTTTCCGCGGCCCGGAGACCGGCGAGGGAGGCGCCCACGATCACGATGCGGCCTTCGCGTTTGAGCCATGCCAGGAATCCGTCACTGTTCATGTGACGTCTCCTCCGCCGGCGTGTCACCGTCGAGCTTGTCGACGCTGATGGCCTGGACCGGGCACGCGGCGACAGCTTGTGCCACGTGCTCCTGCTGTTCCTCGTCGGCGTGCGGGTTGTAGAGCAGCGCCTCTTCGCCGTGCATGGCGAACACGTCGGGAGCGAGGAAGGCGCACTGCGCGTACCCCTGGCATCGGTTGAGATCGACGACAAGCCTCACCGAGATCCGCCCTTCCTGGACTGGTCTTTCCTCGACATCAGCATGAAAGTGGGAGCGTGTCCCCGCTCGCCGTGGCGGGCCGCAGGAGTGACGGTCATGGAACGCCGACGGGGGCGGGCCGGGACCGCAGCCCGGCTCGCAGAATGTGGACGCTGATGATCAGGGCCCAGAACGGGAAGACCAGTTCGGACCAGGGGATGCCCGGCGCCGCGAGGAGCAGCGTCAGACCGCAGAGGTAACCCAGGATCGTGAGCGGGCGCGGCAGGACGCCGAGACGACGCCCCATGGCCGAGGTCGTGAAGATGAACACGGCTGCCATCCGCATCGCATAGGTCGTCATCAGGGTGTACGCGAAGTCCCGTCCGAACCCCACGTGCGGTGGGATCGTGCCCGTGGTGGCGGCTCCTGTGGCCAGCGCACTGTCGGCGGCAGCGGCGGCAGCGAAGAGTGTGGCCACGAAGACCAGGCCACTGCCCAGGAACGCGGTGGCGATGAATCTGTCCTCCGCGTCCCCGACCCGCGCGCGCAGGGCGCCGATGAACCAGAGGAAGAAGATGCCGGCGAACGGAACGAGCCCGAGCGCCGCGTGCACCGCATCGCGGCTCGACGGGTCGTCGAACGCACCGGCGTCGGCCTTCTCGGCCCCTTCGGGCAGCGCCAGCCGTACCAGCACGATCGCTGCCGCGAGCAGCACAGCGAAGATGATCCCGGCCACGCCCGCAGCCCGGGGCGTCGTCATCCGCTGTTCGTTCGAGTCCACGGGGCCGCTCGCTTTCTCCCCCCTCACCAGCAAGCGGCTTCGTCCCGGCCAGCGCCACCGGGACCGCCCGTGCGGGTGACGGCGCAGCGGGCCGGAACCGGTGTCCGACCGGTCCGGCCC
>NZ_JBSGZO010000192.1:0-15239 GCF_053611045.1 Streptomyces sp. NPDC054841
GCGCCGGATGATGAAGAAGGTGCCGCCGACGGCCGCTGCGGCGACGAGTCCGCCACCGACGGCCATTTCGGTGCTGGAGGGGCCGAGCGAACCACCGACGCCACCCAGCGTGCCGCGAGCGGCGAGGACGGTGAACGTTTGGGTGGCGATCCGGTTGTGATCGTTGCACCGGACGGCGAGGTTGTACTGGCCGGGCGTCGCGCCGTCGAAGATCCGGGCCGTGGCGAGATAGGCGCCGACGCCGCCGCGGCCCCGGTCGTTGTCGCGACGGTTGTCGTTGCGGCGGTTGTCGTTGTTGTTGTTGCGGCCGTTGTTGTTCCCGCCCTGGTCCCGGCGGTTGTCGTTGTTGTTGTTGCGGCCGTTGTTCCCACCCTGGTCACGACGGTTGCCGTTGTTGTTCCCGTTGTTGTTCCCGTTCCCGTTCCCGTTCCCGTTCCCGTTGCCGTTCCCGCCCTGGCCGAGGCCGTTCTCATTGCCCCCCTCGTCCCAGCCTCCCTCTCCCTCGTCGTCGCGGCTGTCGCCATTGCGCCCCTGGTCACGGTTCGCGCCGTAGTTCCCGAACCCGATCCCACCGTCCCTGAAGAGATTGGCTGCGGGAAAGGCGTTGGACGTGACCGTGCCGCCACGGCCGCAGCCATCGACAAGGATGGTGATGGTCCCGCCCTGGTGGACCGCGTTCGGGGAAAGGGAGACGTTTCTCGGTCCGCTGTTGCCCCCGTTGCTGGTGGTGGCGGCGGCCAGCGGTGCTGAGAGCCCGACGGTCGCGCATGCGGTGAAGGCCACCGCGAGAGTGCGTGAAGCACGCATGGTTGAACCTCCAATAGAAGACGCCCCGGAACGGTGCTCCGGGAGATCGACGAGAACGCCCTCCATGACGAACATTCACCGGCTTGCGCATTCACCGCATTCCGGGACTCGTCCACCCCAGTGAGCCGACACGCCGGTGCGGAGTGCCCAGATCTGACGGAGCCGCAGGTCACGGACCATCAGAAGTTTTGTATGGCTATGTACTCGTTCGGGTCACCCCGAGTGGCCGTACCACCCGTTCGCCCCTCTCCGGTCGCCGCGTCCGATCCGGGCGCTTAGCGTGCCTGCAAGCAGACGATGAGATGGGAGAACCATGGGCCAGGACTACACCGGCTCGGAGTCCAGAAAACGTTCACCGTGGGGCGTGCTGGCTCTCGTCATGCTCACCGGACTCGCGCTGGTGCGGAACGGCATCGACGTGGGGATGGGGCCGCCCCAGCCCGCCGTCGCGGCCGCGTTGGACAGCCGCCGCTCCGGTCTGGACTCGGTCCCTGTGACCGGCTCCGTCCAGCAGCTCCCGTACGCCCCCGCCTCGCGGATCGCCATCCCGTCGATCCGGGTGGACGCGCCGATGGTCGACGTGGGGCTGGACGCGAACGGCTGGATCCAGGCGCCGGCTCCGCAGGACCCCAACCTCGCCGGCTGGTACCAGAACGGCATCGCACCCGGTCAGCAGGGCACCGCCGTGGTCGTGGGCCATGTCGACAACGCCGGGGGGCCCGCCGTCTTCTACGGTCTGGGCGCGCTGCAGAAGGGCCAGTTCGTCGAGGTGACCCGCTACGACGGCAAGGTCGCGATCTTCGAGGTGTACGGCGTCGAGGTGTTCTCCAAGAACAACTTCCCCGGCGCCCGTGTCTACGGTGACACCGGCACCCCTGAGCTGCGCGTGATCACCTGCGGCGGCGGATACTCCCGGGCCGGTGGCTACGACGGCAACGTCGTCGTCTTCGCCCGCATGATCGCGTCGCGATGAGCGCCCGGCCCGCCCTTCGGCAGGCCGGACGGTCAGCGCTGTTCCAGGGATCCGCGCTGTTCAGCGGCTCGGCACCGCGATGCGGTATCCGGAGTCCAGCAGCCGCGGCAGATAGTGGCGCAGCGCCGCCACGCTCTGCGAGCGGTTGCCGCCCGCGTCGTGCGAGAGGACGATCGCGCCGGGCTCCGCGCCGTCCAGGACGCTGCTGACGATGGCGCCGGCGCCGGGCTCGCTCCAGTCGACGGTGTCGATGGTCCAGGCGAGCGGCTCCATGCCCAGCTCGGCACCGATCTCGAAGGAACACCTGTTCCACGCCCCGTACGGCGCCCGGTACCACAGCGGCGGGGCGCCGAGGGTCTTCTCGACGAGCTCGCTGGTGCCGGCCAGTTCGCCACGGATGCCGGACCGGCCGAGCCGGGACATCAGCGGATGCGACCAGGTGTGGTTGCCCACCACATGGCCGTCGTCGGCCATTTCCCGCAGCAGGTCCCGGTTGTCGGCCGCCCTCTCCCCGCAGACGAAGAACATGGCAGGTACACCGTACCGTCGCAGCGTCTTCAGGATCTCCGGGGTGTAGCGGGGGTCGGGGCCGTCGTCGAAGCTCAGCACCACGGAACGGCCCAGCGACGGCATGCTCAGAAAGGGCCGCCGCCGTACGGGAGTCGCGGCTCTGGTCAGAGGTGTCGGGGCGAACGCCGTCATCGGCTGCAGCCGGTACTCGGACGCCTTCCTCACCGCACTCGCCTGGGGGCCGGCCATCGGAGGCGGGGCCGCGCGCCGGCCAGGCGCCTTGGACCGCTCCGAGGTGAACAGGGGTGCGACGGCGGCGGCGGCGCATGCGGCGATGCTCAGCACCGTCCGCCGCCCCGGCAGCATCTGATCCTTCTCCATGAGCAATGGCTGCCACGGGCGATGGCCGGCGCCCCTGAGCAACACCGGTTCGGCGGTGTGATACACCCGATGGGGCGATCATTTGGCGCAAGTGATCGGACAGTTGCCTGATCAGTGGCGGCGCACCAGAGGGAATGGCAGCGTGTCGCGGATGGTGAGGCCGGTCAGGAACATCACCAGCCGGTCGACGCCGATACCGAGTCCGCCGGTCGGCGGCATCGCGTACTCCAGCGCGTCCAGGAAGTCCTCGTCGAGCTCCATGGCCTCCGGGTCGCCGCCCGCGGCGAGCAGCGACTGGGCGGTCAGGCGACGCCGCTGCTCCACCGGGTCGGTCAACTCCGAGTAGGCGGTGCCCAGTTCCGTACCGAACGCGACGAGGTCCCAGCGTTCGGCGAGGCGCGGGTCGCGGCGGTGCTGGCGGGTCAGCGGGGAGACGTCGGTCGGGAAGTCCTTGTAGAAGGTGGGCAGCTGGGTCTTCTCCTCCACCAGCCGCTCGTACATCTCCAGCACGACGTCGCCACGGGTGTCGTCGGGGCTGTGCGGGACTCCGGCCAGATCGCAGAGCCTGCGCAGGGTGTCCTCGTCGGTGTCGGCGTCGACCTGCTCGCCGAGCGCCTCCGAGACCGCGCCGTAGAGGGTCTTGACCGGCCACGGCCCGGAGATGTCGTGCGCGACGAACTTGCCGTCCGTTCCTGCCTTGTGTGCGACGGGCGCTCCGAAGGCGGCGGTGGCGGCGCCCTGGATGAGTTCACGGGTGAGGTCGAGCATCACGTCGTAGTCGGCGAAGGCCTGATAGGCCTCCAGCATCGTGAACTCGGGGTTGTGCTTGTACGAGACGCCTTCGTTGCGGAAGGTGCGGCCCATCTCGAAGACCTTCTCCATGCCGCCCACGCACAGCCGTTTCAGGAACAGTTCGGGGGCGATGCGCAGATAGAGGTTCATGTCGTAGACATTGATGTGGGTGGTGAAGGGGCGTGCGTTGGCGCCGCCGTGGATCTGCTGGAGCATCGGGGTCTCGACCTCGAGATAGCCGCGGTCGAGCAGCCCTTGGCGCAGTGCCTGGACGGCGGTGGAGCGTGCGCGTACGACACTGCGCGCGTCGGGGCTGGCGACGAGGTCGAGATAGCGGCGCCGGACGCGGGCCTCGGGGTCGGCGAGTCCGCGTCGCTTTTCGGGCAGCGGACGCAGGCATTTGGCGGTGAGCTGCCAGGCGGTGACGAAGACGGTGAGCTCGCCGCGATCACTGGCGCCGATCTTCCCGGTGGTGGTGATGTGGTCCCCGAGATCGGCGTCGGCGGTGAACGCGGCGAGCACACCGGGGCCCGATCCGTCGCGGGTGAAGGCGACTTGGAGGTCGCCCGACCAGTCGCGCAGCACCGCGAAGACGACGCCTCCGAAGTCGCGTACGGCCATGACGCGCCCGGCGACGGTGACTTGTTCGCCGGTGCGCGCTCCGGCCCCGAGGCCGGGGTGCGCGGCGCGGACCGCGGCGAGGGTGCCGCTGCGTGCGGCAGCCCCGACCGGGTAGGGGTCGATGCCCTGTTCACGCAGCCGCTCCAGTTTGCGGTGGCGGATCCGTACCTGCTCGGGCAGTCTGCGCTCCCCCATGGGGCGCACGGTGTCGGGCCCGGCCAGTTGCAGGGAGTCGATCGGCGGCAGGCCCGCGGTGCCGGCCACGGGCCCGGTGTCTCCGCGCGGCCGGCCCCTGCCCCACCGTTTGCGCAGGCTGGGTACGGAGACGAAGCCCTCGGCGATCCCCGAGGCGAGGCCGATCCGGGCGAGGGAGCCGGCGTCTCCGTAGCAGAGGAACCGCGGGTACCAGGCGGGCTGGTACTTGACGTTGGACCGGTAGAGCGCCTCCAGCTGCCACCACTTGGAGAAGAAGAGCAGCAGGCGGCGCCAGAGCCGCAGCACCGGTCCGGCGCCGATCCGGGCGCCTTCTTCGAAGGCGGAGCGGAAGACGGCGAAGTTGAGGGAGATCCGGCGGACGCCGAGCTGGGGGGCGTGGTCGCACAGTTCCGCGACCATGAACTCCATGATGCCGTTGGGCGCGGTGTGGCGGTCGCGGCGCATGAGGTCGAGGGAGATGCCGTCGCGCCCCCAGGGGACGAAGGAGAGCAGCGCGATGAGCTTCTCGTCGGCGTCGAAGGCCTCGACGAGCAGGCATTCGCCGTCCTCGGGGTCGCCGAGCCGGTCGAGGGCCATGGAGAAGCCACGCTCGGTCTCGGTGTCCCGCCAGGCGTCCGCCCGGGCGATGATCTGTTTCATCTCCTCGTCGGTGAGGGCGGAGTGGCGGCGGATCCGGGCGGTCGCGCCGAGTCGGCGGACCCGGCCGACGGCCTGCCGGGTGACCCGCATGTCCCGGCCGTCGAGGTCGAACCGGTCGACGTACAGGATCGCCTCGTCACCGAGCTGGATGGCGCCGAGTCCGGAGCGGGCGTATGACCGTGCACCGTCCTCGGAGGCTCCCATGACGGCGGGCGCCCAGGCGTAGCGGCGGGCGACGTCCAGCCACGCCTC
Organism: Streptomyces sp. NPDC054841; assembly: GCF_053611045.1. Lineage (NCBI taxonomy): Bacteria > Bacillati > Actinomycetota > Actinomycetes > Kitasatosporales > Streptomycetaceae > Streptomyces > Streptomyces sp. NPDC054841. Next base: position 5,192 of record NZ_JBSGZO010000192.1, read on the forward strand.
GATGGCGGGGGTCCATGCTTCCTTGTCACCGACGGGGTCGCCGCTGGCCAGGGCGACCCCGACCTCGACGCGGTAGGTGACGGCGGCCTTGCCGCTGGGCGAGAAGACGACGGCCTTGTCGCGCCGGGTGGCGAAGTAGCCGAGGGAGTCCTGTGAGCCGTACGCCCCGAGCAGCGCGCGCAGACGGGGTTCCTCGTCGCCGTGGAGGGCGGCTTCCATGCGCTGTGAGCGGAAGAGCGTACGGGCGGCGTTGAGCAGGGCGAGCGCGCCGAAGAGGCCGAGGAGGAAGAAGAGGGCGCGGGGTGGGCTGCCGTCGAACTGGGCGCCGGAGACGAGGCCGCCGAGCACCCGGTTGGCGGACCACAGCAGCCGCTGTTCGCGGACGAGGGTGTTCGGGAAGAGTTCGACGAGTCCCCAGCCGACCAGGATTCCGATGGCGAGTCCGAGGATCAGGACGAGGATCGCGTGCCGCAGGGCGCCGCGCCGTGTCAGCCCGTAGAACTCGTGCCGTGCGAGGAGGAGGATCGCGAGGGCGATCAGGCAGAGGACCAGGTTGGGGACCCAGTCCGTGTCCCGGTAGAAGACGAGGACCAGGACGTCGGCGACGACGAGGAGTGCCAGATAGGCCACGACCAGCCACCACGCGATCTTCTTGCGGGCTCCGATCGCGGCCGCGAGCAGCAGCAGGAAGACGGCGTAGGCGAGGTTGGCGCTGACGGGGACGGCAACCTGGTCGAGGAAGAGCGCGACCGGGCGCAGCGGCCTGCGCAGGGGCACGATCAGGGCCAGGATCGCGCAGAACGCTCCGAGCAGGGCGAAGAACATCGCGAAGCCGTCCGGCACCTTGCTCGTGAAGCGGCGGCGGGTGCCGGCTGCGCGCTCCTCCACGCTGACACTCATGCTCCGCACTCTAGGGAGCCCCTCGGCCGGGCGCCTGTCGGCAGCGATGGCCTCGATGGTGCGAGTGCGCGGGAGCCCCGGCAGCGGCCCACCGGTTCGAACGAGGCACCGACGGTCCGAAGGTCATTGTCGTGGGCGTGGACGGCTCCGATTCGTCGCCGCGGGCGGCGGCGTACGCGGGTGGCCTCGCCCGGCGGGGCACCGGATCATCGGCTCGGTGGGGTTGCCCCGTAGCCCGTGCGGAATCCTCGCCTCCGCTGCAGCATGTCGCCTTCCGTCACCGGCGTCCCTGGTCCATCATGAGCCGCCGTCGTCCGACAGCGGTGCGCGAAGAGGTGACTCATGGCAGGGCTCCGGATGGGGCAGGGCGTACTGCGCCGCAAGCCCATCGAACTGATCGAAGAAGGCGCGCCGAGCGAACAGCTCACGAGAACGCTGGGCCTGTGGCAGCTCACGGCCATCGGCATCGGCGGCATCATCGGCGCCGGGATCTTCGCCCTCACCGGAGCGGTCGCGAACGAAAAGGCGGGCCCCGCGGTCGTCATCTCGTTCCTGATCGCGGGCGTGGCGAGCGCCGCCGCGGCCTTCTCGTACGCCGAGTTCGCCGGTCTGATCCCGAAGGCGGGGTCGGCGTACACCTACGGCTATGCGGTGCTCGGTGAGCTGGCAGGCTGGTTCATCGGCTGGGATCTGCTGCTGGAGTACACGGCGATCGTGGCGGTGGTCGCGATCGGCATCTCCGGGTACTTCAACTTCCTCCTCGTCGAGCTGGGCGCACCGCTGCCCGTCTGGATGCTGGGTGCGCCGGGCACGGGCGAGGGACATCAGGTCGATCTTTTCGCATCGCTGCTGTGTCTGTTCACCGCATATCTGCTCACGCTCGGTATCAAGAACGCGGCCCGTTTCGAGACGGTCGTCGTGGTGCTGAAGGTCCTGGTCGTCCTGCTGGTGATCGTGGTCGGCTTCTTCCACATCGACACGTCCAACTACAACCCGTTCTTCCCGTTCGGCGTCAGCGGGGCGTTCGCGGGTGCGGCGACGGTCTTCTTCGCGGTGTTCGGGTACGACGCGATGTCGACAGCGGCCGAGGAGTCCAAGGACGCGCAGCGCCATATGCCGAAGGCGATCCTCTACTCGCTGGCGATCTCGATGGTGCTGTACGTGCTGGCGTGTCTGGTGCTCACGGGCATGCAGAACTACACGGAGATCGACCCGGAGAGCGGCTTCTCCTCAGCCTTCAAGTCCGTGGGTCTTGGCGGTCTCGCGAACGTCATCGCGGTGGGCGCGATCATCGGCATCATCACCGTGATGTTCACGTTCATGCTCGGTGTGACGCGGGTGTGGTTCGCGATGAGCCGGGACGGGCTGCTGCCCCACTGGTTCGCGAAGACCAGCCCGAAACGACATGTGCCGGTGCGGGTGACCTGGATCGTGGGTGTGGCGTCGGCGGTCATCGCCGGGTTCCTGCCGATCGGCGAGGCGGCGGAGCTGACGAACATCGGCATTCTGCTGGCGTTCGTCGTGGTCTGCATCGCGGTGATCGTGCTGCGCTACCGGCAGCCGGAGCTGCCGCGGGCGTTCCGCTGCCCGGGCATGCCTTTCGTGCCGGCGATCGGTGTCGCGTTCTCGCTCTGGCTGATCACGTTTCTGACCGTGCACACCTGGATCCGTTTCGCGGTGTGGCTCGTGATCGGCCTGATCATCTACTTCACGTACTCGTACCGGCACTCGGGGCTCGCGGAGGCGGAGGCGCAGGCCGGGCCGAAGACGCCGTGACCCGGGTGCCACCCGCGCGCCCGGTCAACGGCCCATGACGAGACCGTCGGCGGCGGCCCCGCGGCTCAGGACGACGTCGCGGATCCGGTCGCGTACGGCGGTGTGGTGCGCCGCACCGCGGTCGATCGCCGCGTTCAGGTTGACCACGCGGCCGGCGGCCGTGTCCATCCACTGCGGGATGAACTCGGCCTTGGTCACCACCCAGCGCCCACCGGGCCGGGCGGGCGGGGCAAAGGTGAAGCGACCGATGGTGCCCTGGTTGCCGCGCGGGTCGTGGGCGCCGTCGTGGTTGGTCATGGGGCCGGCGATCTGGTCGCCCATGCCGTACACCACCCAGGCGTCGTTGACCTTCTCGTAGGCCTGCGGGACATGGGCGTGGGTGCCGATGACGAGGTCGATGTCGGGCCGCCCTCCGGTACGGGCGGCGGTCAGGGTGTCGCCGAGCCGCAGCTGCTGCCGGTCGGGCGCTGTCTGCCATTCGGTGCCCCAGTGCACGCTGACCACGACGACGTCGGCGCCTGCCCGGCGGGCGGCCCTGGCGTCCTGGAGGATCTGCCGCTCGTCGATGCGGTTGACCGCCCACGGCCGGCCCTCGGGGAGCGGAATGCCGTTGGTTCCGTAGGTGTAGGCGAGTTGGGCGACCTTCGCCGATCCGGCATGCAGCCAGGCGGGCCGACGGGCCTCGGCCGCGCTGCGGGCGGTGCCGGCGTGCTCGACGCCTGCCCGGTCGAGCGTGTCGAGTGTGCGGCGTACGCCGTCGGCTCCGTCGTCCAGGCTGTGGTTGGACGCGGTGGAGCACGAGTCGTAGCCGGTGGCGCGAAGGGCTTCGGCGATCTGCGGCGGGGACTTGAAGGCGGGGTAGCCCGTATAGGGCCCGCTGTTCTCGCCGTACACCGTCTCCATGTGGCAGATCGCGATGTCGGCCCGGGACACGACGGATCGGATGCCGTCGAGCATGGGCCGGAAGTCGTAGCCGTCGCCGTGCGCGTCCGCCGCCGCCTGGCGGATGACCGAGGCGTGCGGGAGGACGTCGCCGGCGGCGACGAGGGTGAAGCCGCGGGCCGTCGAGGATCCGGCCGCGGTGGGGTGCGTGGGAGGTTCGGGCTCCCGCCGGCCGGGGGCGGCGCCCTTGGTCTGCCCGGGGCCGCCGCAGCCCGCCATGGTGCCGAGCAGCGCGGCGGCAATCACAGCCGGCACAGCCGTGCGTCCGTACCTGATCACAAGCCTCAGTCAAGCATCAAAACGCACAATGCGATCAAATCATGATCAAATGGATGCCACTCATCCGGCTGACCACCCGCCGAAGGCCGGCCGACCGCTCGCCGCACCATTCGCCGCATCGTGCGACCGCTCAACGCACATCCGTGTGCGGCGCCTGCCCCTTCCCGCCCCCATGCGTTCGAATACGCCACGTAGCAGCGAACTCTCCGGAAATTCTTGCGCGAAAGGATGCCGACGATGCCGACGGCGACAGCGACAGCGACAGCGACAGCGACGGCGACGGCGACGACCGACGAGCGGGCGCTGGAAGAGCTGCAGCACGAACACGGTCCCGCCCTGCTGAGCTTTCTCCTCGGACTGACCTACGGGGACCGGCAGCGTGCCGAGGACCTCCTCCAGGAGACCCTGCTGAGGGCCTGGCAGCATCCGGAGGCGTTCGACGCGCCGTACGAGTCGATGCGGCCGTGGCTCTTCACCGTCGGCCGCCGTCTCGCGATCGACGCGCGTCGCTCCCGGCTGGCCCGGCCGATCGAGATCGGCGACGGGGTCCTCGCCGCCACACCCGACCCGTCGGACGTCACCGACCGCGCGGTCGCCGCGCTCGACGTCCGCGCGGCGGTCGGCAGGCTGAGCCCCGAGCACCGTGCCGTGCTGGTGCAGATCTACTTCCACGGCCGGAGCGTGGGCGAGGCGGCCCGGACGCTCGGCATCCCGGCGGGCACGGTCAAGTCGCGTTCGCACTACGCCCTGCGCGCCCTCGCCCGCTGTCTGCCCGGCTACAGCCGGACACCCGGCTCCGGCTCCGGCTCCCGGGCGAGCGCGATCCGCTCGTAGCAGTCGTAGTTCCGCTGCGCGACGATCAGACCGTCGCGGAACTCCAGGAACGTGGCGATGTGCGCACGCAGGACATGTCCCGCGGGAAGACCACCGAGCGGGACGGCGAGTCTGCCCGTCCAGGTCACCTCGAGGGCGACCTGGTCGCCGTGCGCGACCGCGTTGATCACCTCGAAGCTCTGTTCGGTGAGCGTCTTGCGGCCCTGTTCCGCGGCCGCGAGCAGACCTTCGAGGTCGCGTCGCACACCGTCGGGGAAGAGGGCGTTGGGCAGTTCGTCGTGGATGGCGTCCTCGTGGAAGAACCGTCCGAGCTCCTTCCCCGTCGCGAATCCCGCCACCGCCCGGTGGTAACGGATCGCGGTCTCGACGAGGGGGTGGTCCTGTACCGGATTCATGGGGCAACGGTACGGAGCGCATGCGGCGGACGCAGCCGCAAGCCCGTCACTTCGGCCCCCGCTTCCCCATCCGTCCCCTGGTCTCCCTCGTGACACGAATTCGCGGCGACCGGATTCGAAACGAGCCGGTCGAGTTGAGTAAAGAGGAACCCTGAGGCGTGTCTCTCGGTGGAGGCTCGTCGTCGAGACCCGCGCTGAAGCATCCGGGAGAAGGTGGAGATTGTGCTGCCCGAGAGTACGAACGGGACCAGTGGAGGGGATCTGGCGGTCCCCATCGCCTGGCTTTGTGCCGAGTACATAGCGGATCACGTGCTACGCGCCGGCGGCCTGGTGGAGACCGGCTCACTGGAGTTCAGAGCGGGCCGGGAGACCCTGGCCCTGACGGTCCACCTCTGCGAGAGCATGGACGAACCCGCCGGTGTCCGGATGCTGTCCGGGCTGGACGAGTGGCTGTCGGTCACCGCCTACGGACACCCCTGGAAGGAGTGGGTGCGCGAACGCATGGCCGTCCGGGAAGCCTTCGAGCGGGACACCGGGCGGCCGGACCCCGATCTGGCGCTGGCCAGGGACGCCTGGCGGTGGCTGGAGCAGACCGAGCTGCTCGCCGCCGACCTCGGCGACGACCCCGGGCCCTGGCATCCCGCTCTGCCGGTGGGCGCGGCCCTGGACGAGTCGTCACAGGTGTGGACGCCGGCCTGGCGGCTGGGGCTTCCGCTGGGGCACCTGGCCGTCCAACTCTTCTGAGCTCGCGGTTCTGCCTGCTGCCCGGGCGGCCGGCGCCGTCCGGCGTCCGGCACCGTCGGCGCTGCTGCACGCCACTCCCGTCGACGCGAGGACGAACGTGCTGTGCGGCTCAGCGCCCGCCGGAGTTCTTGTGCACCCCGGCGCGGTACTTGGGGATCCTTGCGGTGATCTTCATGCCTGCCCCGGTGCCCGTCTCGATGACCAGTCCGTAGTCGTCCCCGTACACCTGCCGCAGCCGTTCGTCGACGTTGGACAGACCGATGCCGGAGGAACGGGAGCCCTCCCCCGCCAGGATCCGGCGCAGCTCGGCGGGGTCCATGCCGACGCCGTCGTCCTCGATGGTCACCACCGCCTCGGAGCCCGCGTCCTGCGCCGAGATCGAGACGCGGCACTCGTCCCTGGAGTCCTCGAGTCCGTGCTTGACGGCGTTCTCGACGAGCGGCTGGAGACAGAGGAAGGGCAGGGCGACCGGGAGCACTTCGGGGGCGATCTGGAGAGTCACCTTGAGCCGGTCCCCGAAGCGCGCCCCGGCGAGCGCGAGGTACTGCTCGATGCAGCGGAGTTCGTCGGCGAGGTGGGTGAAGTCGCCGTGCCTGCGGAACGAGTACCGGGTGAAATCGGCGAATTCCAGGAGGAGTTCACGGGCGCGCTCGGGATCGGTGCGGACGAAGGAGGCGATCGCGGCGAGCGAGTTGAAGATGAAGTGGGGGGATATCTGCGCGCGCAGGGCGCGGATCTCGGCCTCGATGAGCCGGGTCCTGGAGCGGTCGAGCTCGGCGAGTTCCAGCTGTACGGAGACCCAGCGGGCGACCTCGGTGGCGGCCCGTACGAGGACCGCCGATTCCTTGGAGCCATAGGCGACGAGCGCGCCGAGCACACCCTCCTCGCCGGTGAGCGGGGCGACGACGGCCCAGCGCAGTGGGCACTCGACGTCGTCACAGCCGGTGCGGATGCTCTGGCTGCGGCCGGAGTCCAGCACCTCGGCGACCCGGCGCATCACCCGCTGCTGGTGGTGGTCGCCGCCGAGGCCGTCCCAGGCGAGGACGGTTTCGCGGTCCGTGAGACAGAGGGCCTCGGTGCCGAGCAGCGAGCGCAGTCGGCGGGCGGCCTTGCGGGCGGTGTCCTCGGTGAGCCCGGCCCGTAGCGGCGGCGCGGCGAGCGACGCGGTGTGCAGGGTGTGGAAGGTCGCGCGCTCCACCGGCGTGCCGAGGTCCAGGTCGGGGTCGGTGTCGCGGCGCGCCGTGAGCCGGCCGAGGGCGAACCCCGCAGCGAGCAGGACGGCTCCGGCTGCGCTCAGGGCGGCCAGTGCCATTCCGGTCATCGCTGCGCTCCTTCGGGCTGCGGCCGTCCGACGAGGTCTTCCGGCAGATGGAGGCGCGCGAGGATGGCGGCGGCGCCGGACGGTATGTGGCGGGGGGTCGCGAGCGACACCAGCACCATGGTGAGGAAGCCGAGAGGCACCGACCAGACGGCAGGCCAGGCCATCAGGGTGTGCGCCCAGCCTTCGGGGGCGAGGCCTGCCCGGGTGGCCATGACGGCGGTCAGCGCGGCGCCGCCGCCGGTGACGAGTCCGGCCGCGGCGCCCGGCGGGGTGAGCCGCCGCCACCAGATGCCGAGGACGAGCAGCGGGCAGAACGACGAGGCGGAGACGGCGAACGCGAGCCCGACGGCGTCCGCCACCGGCACATTGGTGGCGACGATGCTCACGGCGAGCGGAACCGCCATGGCGAGGACGGTCGCGAGCCGGAAATGCCGTACACCGCGCGAGGGCAGCATGTCCTGGGTGAGGACGCCCGCGACGGACATCGTCAGACCGGAGGCGGTGGACAGGAACGCGGCGAACGCCCCGCCCGCGAGGAGCGCGCCGAGCAGATCGCCCGCGAGACCGCCGACGATCCGTTCCGGCAGGACGAGCACGGCGGCGTCGGCCTCTCCGGTGAGGGCGAGTTCGGGGGCGTAGACACGGCCGAGGGCGCCGTAGACGGGCGGCAGCAGGTAGAAGGAGCCGATCAGGCCGAGCACGACAAGGGTCGTGCGGCGCGCGGCACGGCCGTTGGGGCTGGTGTAGAAGCGGACGGCGACATGGGGCAGTCCCATCGTGCCGAGGAAGGTCGCGAGTATCAGTCCGTAGGTCGCATAGAGCTGGTAGCCGTCGCGTCCGCCCGCGAGCGGCTGGGACCAGCTGAACGGGTCCGCGCCGGTGGACGCGCGTTCGGGTACTTCGGCGCCCTTGGGGAACGTGAGGGTGGTCCCGGCGTCGATGCGGTGGGTCCCCTCTCCGAGGGTGAGCCGCTGTCCGTCGTGCCGGGCACCGTCGACCGTGCCGGAGACGCTGACGGTGAGCGGTCCTTCGAGCTCGACCCGTACGGTGTCGTCGATCCTGACGACGGTGTGCTCGCGGAAGACGGTGGGGGCGTCGAAGCGGGCCCGGGGCGCGTCGTCGCCGAGCCAGGAGGCGACCAGGAACAGGGCGGGCACCAGGAGCGCGGTGAGCTTCAGCCAGTACTGGAAGGCCTGCACGAAGGTGATGGAGCGCATGCCGCCCGCGGCGACGGCGCCGGTGACGACGACGGCGACGACGAGTCCGCCGACCCAGTCGGGTGCACCGGTGAGTATCTCCAGGGTCAGCCCCGCACCCTGGAGCTGCGGGAGCAGATAGAGCCAGCCGATGCCGACGACGAAGAGGCTGGCGAGTCGCCGCACCGTGGCGGATTCGAGCCGGGCCTCGGCGAAGTCGGAGAGGGTGTACGCCCCCGAGCGGCGCAGCGGGGCGGCGACGAGCACCAGCAGAACGAGATAGCCGGCGGTATAGCCGACGGGGTACCAGAGCATGTCGGGGCCCTGGAGGAGCACGAGTCCCGCGATACCGAGGAAGGAGGCGGCGGAGAGGTACTCGCCGCTGATGGCCGCGGCGTTGAGGCCGGGTTTGACGGTACGCGAGGCGACGTAGAAGTCGGACGTCGTGCGGGATATGCGCAGGCCGAGTGCGCCGATGAGAACGGTCGCGAGGACGACGAAGGTGACGGCCGTCACCGCATAGGTCTGGTTCACCGGTTGTCCCCCGCTCGCGGCGTCAGCGGCCCTCGACGAGCCCGGTGAAGTCGCGTTCGTTGCGCTCGGCCCGGCGGACGTACCAGCGCGCGATCAGCCACATCACCGGATAGACGGCCACTCCGAGCGCCGCCCAGACGAACGGCTCGGGAGAGGAGAAGGAGCCGAGGACGGCGGCGGGGAACGCGAACAGCAGGGGGAGCGTGCCGACGAGCAGAACGAGCGTGCCCAGCGCGTACAGCGCCGTTCGGAGCTGGCTGCGCATCAGGGAGCGGACGTACACCGTGCCGAGGGGGGTCTGCTCGCTGATCTCGGAGCGCGCGGGCGCGTGACCGGGCCGACGGCGGGCTCCACGGGGCACTCCGGTGACCACTTCACGGCGGGGTGGCTGCTCTGCAGACATCGGTGTCCGCTCCCGGCATCTCTCGGCGACTCGTTCGGACGGGCGGCACGTTCGGACAAGGTGCAGGTCCGAGGATCTACAGGTGCAGGTCCGAGGATCTACGGAGTCTACGCAGGAGGAATGACGGAGGGTAGGCGCCCGAGGGTCTCGGCCCGATCACGGTGGCGCGGATGCGCCGCCCTGGTCGCGGGTCGCGGCGCCCGGGACTCGGTGGCCCGCACGCCGGCGGGTGCAGTCCGCGAGGGCGATCTCCAGTTCGACGTACGACTCCTCGGCGCGGCGGAACGCGACCTCCAGGGCGGCCTCCGCGCGCGGTCCGACCAGTCCCTGCGTGGACTCCTGGATCTCGTCCAGCACATCGGCCCACCGGCCGGCGGCGCTCTTGGCCTTGGCGAGGAGCGCCTCGATGTCGCCCGGGCCCGCGGGCCGGATCGCCTGCAGCCCGCTGAGCTCCTCGAGCAGCGCTTCGATGTCCGACATCAGGCCCCTTCTCCCCTTGCCGATCAAGCGTAGGCGGGTACGGGGAGCGGCAGCTCGGATTCCGGGTGCGGCTCGGTCAGCGGGGTGCGCCCGTCGCCGTACGGGCCCGACGGGACGCCGAGCGGCGCCCCGCGCGCGCCGAACGGTCACCTAGTGCCGTGGCCGGAAAGGTTCACCGGCTCGCGACGCCCTGCACGGCACCTCGCTGCGTTGTCGCGTCACCCAAGTACGTCCAGTACGAGGG
>NZ_JBSGZO010000193.1:0-15226 GCF_053611045.1 Streptomyces sp. NPDC054841
GGTGCGCAGGGCAGCGACGGCTGGTGGCAGCTCCCGTTCCGGTTCGGGTGTCAGCCCGAGCCAGACGAGACTCCGACGACCGCTCATGCGTGCCTCCGGTGAGAGGGGTGGGGATCCGTCCGTCACGGCGCGACCGGACCGGTTGGGGACCAGCGGTGCGTGGGGAGCCCGAGGTGCGGTGGACACCGTGTCCGTGGCCTGAGCGGGGGACGGGGGCGCCGTGAGACGGGGGGATTCAGCGGTACGGGACCGGACGACGGACCGGCCGGCCGGGAAGCCGACGGCATCCGGTTCGCGAGAAAGGTCCGCAATCGCCGGGGAGCGGCGATGGGGACTACGCTAACTAATCAATTAGTCAGGCTGCAAGTCTTGACAGTGCGGAAACCCGTCAGCAATCTGACTGACCAATTAGTCAGCGCGGTTCGGTGCGTCTCCCGCATTCGCCGGGCCCCGCCGACCGCCCCTGGGCCGCCTCACTACCGAGCGCCGCCTGCGCGGCATGGAGGAATCAGCCGATGCAGCCCGAAACCGAAGCCCCCACGGCGCCCCCGGCGCCACTGAAGCAGGAGCGCCCCGCAGGCCTTGCCGGCTGCGCGGATGCCGACCGGCGCAGCGCCGGTCAGGACGGAGCGGGCCCGGAGGTCCCGGGCCGTGCGCTGTCCGCCCAGTACTACACCGACCCGGACACGGCAACCGCGGAGACCCGGCACATCTTCGCCAGGTCCTGGCAGCTCGTCTGCCACGAATCCGACCTCCCCGGGCCCGGCGCCCGGCTCGCCGCCACGGTCGCCGGCCGCGAGGTGCTGGTCGTCCGCACCGAGGACGGCGCCCTCGCCGCCCACCTCAACATCTGCCGGCACCGTGGCACCCGGCTGGTCACCGGGCCCGAACCGTCCGGCAAGGCCATCCGGTGCCCCTACCACGGCTGGACGTACAAACTCGACGGGCGCCTGGTCGGAGCCCCCGAGGCGCGGCAGATCCCGTGCCTGGACAAGCCGAAGCTGGGACTGTTCTCCGTCCGTGTGGAGTCGTTCCTCGGCTTCGTGTTCGTCAACCTCGACCAGGACGCCGTACCCCTCGGCGAGCAGTGTGCCGGGCTCGCCGAGGCGGTCGGTCACTACGCCGGGGCCGATCTGGTGCCCATCGGCCGCAGTCGTATCCATGACCTGGCTGCCGCGGAGGTGCAGCACGCGAATTGGAAGGTCGCCGTCGACAACTACCTCGAGGGCTATCACGTACCCGTCGCCCATCCGGGCCTGATGCGGCTGCTCGACTACCAGGCCTACACCTGCGAGATCCATGAGGCGTACACGCTGTTCGCCTCACCCCTGCGCGAGAAACCGTCGTCGAACTGGGCCGAGCGCCTCTACCAGCGCATCACCGCACCCATGCCCGGCCTGACCGAGGCCGATCGGCGGGTCTGGCGGTACGCCGTGATCTATCCGAACACACTCATCGACTTCTACCCCGACCATGTGCTTGCCTGGACCGCGATCCCGACGGCGGTGGACCGCGTGGCCGTCCCCGGAGCGTTCTACACGCGCCGTGGCACCGGGCTGCGCACCAGGCTCGCCCGGCGGCTGAACATCCACATCGGCTGGATCACCAACGACGAGGACGCCGAACTGGTGGCCCGTGTGCAGAAGGGACTCTCCACTCCGGGCTTCGAGCCGGGACCCCTGTCCCGCCGCGAAGCGGCGGTCGGCTGGTTCGCCGGCCGCATCCGTGCCGACCTCGACGGCGCGGCGCCCTGAGCCTTACCGCCCCCACGGCCGCACGAGCGGCAATGAGCCGAATCCGCCCTACGGCCGGCGTGGAACATGAACCGCCAAGGCCACCCCCCTGTCGAGTACGCAGGCGGTCCCCCCGAACCGACCCGCGGCTCCCTGGCCCCCACATGCACACGTGCCAGGACCACCCCGCCCGCACCAGGTGTCCGTTGCCCTCGCGGACCCTACGGAGAGGACCACGGATGTCCCCCGACGCATTTCCCCAGTCCCGCCGCTCCTTCCTGCGCACCGGCTCCGCCGCGGTCGCCGGTCTCGGCCTGACCGCTGCCGGTTGCGGATTCTCCTCGTCCGGCCCTGCCGCCGAGAAGGCCGACGAGAAGCCCATCGACGTCAAGGTCGACGGTGACCTCGTCTACTTCAACTGGGCCGACTTCGTCGACCCGGCCGTCTTCGAGGGATTCGAGAAGGAGTACGGAGTCAAGGTCATCCAGTCGAACTTCGATTCGATGGAAGGCATGGCCGCCAAGCTCAACGCCGGCAATCGCTACGACATCATCTTCCCCACCGCGAAATGGGCCCAGCGGCTGGCGGAGGGAAACCGGCTGCGCCCCATCGACCACCACCGGCTGAAGAACGCCGACGCCATCTTCAGCCACTACGACTACTTCGCCGACCCCTGGTACGACCCCGGTGCCCGGCACACCGTCCCCTTCACCATGTACAAGACCGGGATCGGCTGGCGGAAGGACAAGATCGGCAGCGACCTGGCCGGCTCCTGGGACGATCTGTGGAACGCCCGGGCCAAGAGCAAGGTGTTCCTCCTCGACGACCGGGACGAGGTCCTGGGCATGGCAGCGCTCAAGCTCGGACTCGACGTCTCCACGAGTGCCGAGGGTGAGCTGGGCCGCATCACCGACTCCCTGCGCTCCCTGCGGCCCCATCTGCGCGGATTCTCCAGCGACAGCTACAACAACCTGCTCACCGGCAACGCGGCCATGACCCAGGCCTGGAGCGGCGACATGGCCGCCATGCTCAACCAGGCGAAAGATCCCTCGATCTTCGGCTTCGAAGTGGCGAAGGAAGGGGCCCCGGTCAACTCGGACTGCTACGCCATCCCCTCCGACGCCCGCCACCCCGGCACAGCGATGCTCTTCATCGACTACATGCTCCGCCCGGAGAACGTGAAGAAGAACATCGAGTACATCGGCTACCCGATGCCGGTCGCCGGCACCGAGGACACCTACGCCGCGCTCGTGGAGCCGTTCCCGGAGTGCCAGGTCTCCAGCGACGACCTCAAGGACGAGCTCTACTTCCGCAACGTCACCTCGAAGGGCGAACAGGCCCGCGACACCGCCTGGACCCGCGTGAAGGCCGGCTGACGACATGCGACGACGCACAGATCACGCCCTGACCCGGCCCCGCAGACGACCGTCTGCGGGCGGCAACCGGCTGTGGGCCTGGCTCATGATCCCGGGCACCCTCTGGATGTCCGCTTTCCTGATCGCCTCCCTCGTCCTGGTGGCCGCACTGGCGCTCGGCACCACCGACCCCCTCGGCAATCCGCAATTCGGACTCAACTTCGAGAACATCACGGCACTGGCCGAACCCGCCTACCGGGCGGTGCTGCTGCGCTCCCTCGGCTACGCACTGATCACCTGCGTCATCTGCCTGGCCGTGGCCTACCCCGTCGCCTACGCCATCGCCCTGCACGGCGGACGCTTCAAGAACTTCCTGATCGCAGCCATCGTCGTCCCGTTCTTCGCGAATTACCTGGTCCGGATGTACGGCTGGTCCGTCGTCCTGTCCGACGACGGCCCCCTGCTGAAGGCACTGCGCGCCATGGGGCTCGCCGACAGCGGCACGAAGATTCTGCAGTCCGGCGTGGGCGTCATCGCCGGGCTGGTCTACGGCTTCGTCGTGTTCATGATCATCCCGCTGTACGCAGCCCTGGAGCGCATGGACGTCTCGCTGATCGAGGCAGGCCGCGACCTCTACGGAGGCCCCCTGCGGACCTTCTTCTTCGTCACCCTGCCGGCCACACGGCAGGGAGCGGCAGCCGGCTGCGTCCTCGTCCTCCTGCCCGCCATGGGCGACTTCGTGAGTGCCCAGCTGATGGGAGGCCCCGACCAGATCATGATCGGCAACCTGATCCAGGACAAGTTCTTCCAGGGCCAGAACTGGCCGCTCGGCTCGGCACTCACCATGCTCATGATGGCGGTCCTGTTCCTCGGAATGGTCGGCTACCTACGCCGGGCCCGCAAGGACGAAGCGGAGGCGACGCGATGACTCTCCGCCCGGCCCTCAAACCGCAGCGCCGCCCCGCCCTCCGTCCGGTCCGCGCCATGGATACGCGCGTGGGAAGCAGCCCGGCCACCGGCACGTCCCGCCTCCGCAGGCGCCGCCGCCGCACCGACCGCAAGCCCCGCTTCGCCTTCGCCGTCACGGCCGCGTTCTTCGCGCTCCTCTACCTGCCCATCGGCGTCGTCGTCCTCTTCTCCTTCAACTCCCAGAAGTCCCTCACCGTCTTCAAGGACTTCAGCCTCCGCTGGTACTCGGCCTTCCTCAAGGACGACGTCCTGCTCGACTCACTCGGCATGAGCCTTCGTGTGTCCCTGGTCGCCATGGTCGGTTCGCTGGTCCTCGGCGTGGCACTGGCACTCGGCCTGGTCCGCTCTCGCAGCCGGCTGGGCTCCCTGGCCGGCCTGATCATGCTCGTCCCCCTGATCACCCCCGAGATCGTCACAGGGGTCGCGGCCATGCTGCTCTTCAAGGGCATGGGCATCACGCTGTCCACCGGCACCGTCACGCTCGCGGAGATCACCTTCTCCATCTCCTATGTGACGGTCATCCTCCGGTCCCGGATCGCCGCCCTCAACCCCGAGGTCGAAGAAGCCGCGATGGACCTCGGAGCCAGCCGCTGGCAGGCGCTGCGCCTGGTCACCCTGCCCGCGCTGCTCCCCAGCATCCTCGCCTCCGCCGTACTCATCTTCGCCCTCGTCTTCGACGACTTCGTCCTCGCCTACTTCACCACCGGCGTCGATCCGCAGCCGTTGTCCGTCCGCATCTACTCCGCGATCCGGTTCGGCGTACAGCCCACCATCAACGCCGTCGGCACCCTGATGCTCGCCGGATCCATCGGCCTCATCGCCCTCGCCCTGTTCATCCCGCGCCTGTTCGGCCGTCGCGGCGGCCTCGACCTCCTCTCCGGGAAGTGACACCCGTGACCTCGACGACCACCACGGCCGCCATGACGGCGACGCACACCGAACCCGCGGTCCGGCTCGACGCGATCAGCAAGAGCTACGGCGACTCCTTCGCCGTCCGCGACCTCACCCTGGACATCGCGCCGGGCGAGTTCTTCTCCCTCCTCGGCCCCTCCGGCTGCGGAAAGACCACCTCACTGCGCATGATCGGCGGATTCACCGATCCCACCGACGGCGCCATCCTGCTGGGCGGCGAAGACGTCACCGCCCTGCCCCCCAACAAGCGCAACATCAACACCGTCTTCCAGAGCTACGCCCTCTTCGACCACCTGTCGGTCGCCGACAACGTGGCCTTCGGCCTCAAGCGCGCAGGCGTCGGCCGCGCCGAGATCCGCGAACGCGTCGCCACCATGCTCGAACGCTGCCGGCTCGACGGATTCGCCGACCGCAAGCCCCGCACCCTCTCCGGCGGCCAGCGCCAGCGTGTCGCCCTGGCCCGCGCCCTCGTCAACCGCCCCCAGGTGCTGCTCCTCGACGAGCCGCTCGCCGCGCTCGACCTCAAGCTCCGCCGCCAGATGCAGGTCGAACTCAAGCAGATCCAGCGAGAGATCGGCATCACGTTCGTCTTCGTCACCCACGACCAGGACGAGGCCCTCACCATGTCGGACCGCATCGCGGTGATGAACGACGGCAGCGTCGAGCAGTGCGGCACCCCCGAGGACGTGTACGAGCACCCGGCCAACCGGTTCGTCGCCTCCTTCATGGGCACCTCCAACCTCGTGCCCGGCACCTACCGCTCCGGCCGAGTCACCGTCGACGACGGGCCCTCCCTTCCCGTGGGCACCCGCGCCGGCATCACCGACGGCGACCGGGTCAGCCTCTCCATCCGGCCCGAGAAGATCTGGCTCACCGACATCGAACCGGGCATGGCCCGGGCCGAAGGCGTCGTCCGGGAGACCGTCTACTCCGGCGCCACCACGACCTACCTCATCGAACTCGCCCCCGGAATCGTCCTGTCCGTCCTGGAGCAGAACACCGCCCGCTCACGCATGGAGGACCGCTGGAGCGGCGGCGAGCGCGTCGAGTTCGGCTGGAAGCCCGAACACTGTCTGGTCCTGGACTGAACCGTCCCGAGCCTCCCAGCCGACCCACCGAAGGGAGAACACCCCCGATGAACCGCGACGTCATCGTGCTCGGCGCCGGACTCGCCGGACTCGCCGCCGCACGGGACCTGGCGGCCGGCGGAGCCGACGTACTCGTCCTGGAGGCCCGTGACCGGGTCGGCGGACGCGTCGAGCAGACCACTCTGCCCGACGGCCGGCTCGTACAACTCGGCGGAGAAGTCGTCGGCCGCGCCCACACGGCCTACCTCGCCCTCGCCGAAGAACTCGGACTCACGCTCGTACCCAGCTACGTCGCCGAACCCGGCTCCATGGCCCGCGCCACACCCGAGGGGATCTCCGCCGGGGACCCACCCCACTGGTTCGGCCCCGGGGACGACGCCTGCCACCGCCGGCTCACCAGCACCTTCACGGCACTCGCCCACGACGTCGCCCCCGACGCCCCCTGGGCGCACCCCGACGCCGCCGCCCTCGACACCCTGTCCGTCGCCGACTGGCTGCGCTCCGAGGGCGCGAGCCCCGCCGTGGTGCGCCTGTGGGAGATCGGCCAACTCGCCCTGGCAAGCGGCTCGTACGAACGAACCTCGCTCCTGTCCGCCCTGCGCAAGCACGCCGCGGTGCCCGGCGGGGACGCGAGCGAGCACTACGACTACGAGGACTGGGAAGGGCTGCGGATCGCCGAGGGCTCGGCGACCGTCGCCCTGCGCATGGCCGACGCGCTGGCGGGGCGGATACGGCTGGGCACCCCAGTCGAGGCCATCGCCGTACGACCGGCCGGCTGCACCGTACGCCTCGCCGGAGGGGAGACGCTCACCGCCGGCGCCGTCGTCAGCGCGCTCCCCGTCGGCCCCCTGCGGCGTCTCACGGTCACCGGAGTCTCCGACGCGCGGCTCGCTTCCCTGCACCGCCAGCGGCAGGCCCTGGCCGCCAAGTTCGTCGCCGCCTACGACAAGCCGTTCTGGCGCGATTCGGACCTGAACGGTCTGTCCGAGTGCGAAGGCGTCGTCGGCAGCACCTGGCCGCAGAACCGGGGAATCCTCTCCGCCCTCGTCCCGCCCGAGCGGTACGGCGTACTGCTCGGCATGCCCGAGGCGCTGCGGGAGCACGAACTGCTCTTCGACATCGCCCGGCTCTACGGCGAGGAGGCTCACTATCCGCTGAGCACCTACGTGCGGATGTGGGGCACCGACCCCTGGACCCGGGGCTACGTCACCCAGTGGGTACCCGGCGACGTCATGGCCGTCGGCCCCCTGCACGGAACTCACGAACCGCCCTTCTACGTCTGCGGATCCGACCAATGGGTGGCCGGCTACATGGAAGGCGCGGTACGCACCGGCCGCGCCGCGGCGAAAGAGGCACTCACCCGTGGCTGAGAAAAGGAACGTGGTCCTCAACCACATCGGGGGAGTGGACCTGCCCGCCGCGACGGGCCGCACCACGGATCTCGTCGACCCGACGACCGGCCTGACGCACGGCACCGCCCCCCTCTCCGGCCAGGCCGACACCGACGCCGCCTGCGCGGCCGCGGCGGACGCCTACGAGCGATGGGCCACGACCACGCCGGCCGAACGCCAACGTGCACTGCTGCGCATCGCCGACGCCATGGAGGAACACGCGGACCACCTGGTCGACGCGGAGACCGGCGACACGGGCAAACCCACTGACCTGTTCCGGGCCGACGAACTGCCCGCGGTCACCGACACGCTGCGCTACTTCGCGGGAGCGGCACGGAACCTGCCGGGCGCCGCAGCAAACGAATACACCGAGGGACGCACTTCGCTCCTCCGGCGGGAACCGGTCGGCGTCTGTGCCCAGATCACCCCGTGGAACTACCCCCTGATGATGGCAGCGTGGAAGATCGGCCCGGCGATCGCCGCCGGGAACACCACCGTGGTCAAACCCGCCGACACGACCCCCTCGTCGACGGCCCTGCTCGCCCGGATCGCCGCGGAACACCTGCCGCCCGGGGTGCTCAATGTGGTGTGCGGCGACCGCGACACCGGACGTGCACTCATCGCCCACCCGGCAACCCGGCTGATCGCCGTCACCGGAAGTGTCCGCGCCGGACAGCAGATCGCCGCCGCAGCCATGGACCTCAAGCGCGTCCATCTGGAGCTCGGCGGCAACGCACCGGTCGTCATCCACGACGACGTCGACATCGCGTCGACCGCTGCGCAACTGGCCGCGGTCGCTTACTACAACGCGGGGCAGGACTGCACGGCTCCGGCCCGACTGCTCGTGCACAGCGGCATCCATGACGCGTTCGTGGAGTCGTTCGCCGCCCACGCGTCGGCCCTGATCCCCGGCACCGACTTCGGCCCACTCAACAACGCCACCCAACTCGCCTCGGTCCAAGGCATGCTGGGCCGGCTGCCCGGCCACGCAAAGATCGTCACAGGCGGTTCTGGGCGACCGGGGCCCGGCTACTACCACGAGGCCACAGTCGTCACCGGAGTCCGCCAGAGCGACGAGATCGTCCAGGAGGAGATCTTCGGCCCCGTCGTCACCGTCCAGTCCTTCACCGACGAGGCCGAGGCCCTGGAGCTCGCCAACGACGTGCGGTACGGCCTGGCGGCAAGCGTGTGGACGACGGATCACGAACGCGCGATGCGGGCGACACGGGCACTGCACACCGGGATCGTGTGGGTGAACACCCACGGCACCACCGTGGCCGAGATGCCGCACGGCGGAGTCAAGCACTCAGGCTACGGCAGCGATCTGTCGCTCGCCGGCTTGTTGGACTACACGCAGGTCAAGCATGTGATGCTGTAGCCCGATGCCCGATGCTGGTACGGCAGGCGGCTCGATCCTGGTGCGGCACGCGAGGACAGGCCATCCGCGCGCGATGCCTGGAGCCGCTGCCTGCTGCTGATCGACGTCGTTGGTCAACTGTTGGTGCGGGAGCCGGGTTCAGTCGGCGATCCGCAGGAGCAGTTTGCCGGTTGACGTGCGCCCGCCCATCAGCTGGTGGGCCGCGGCTGCCTCTGACAGCGCGAACTCGGCGGTGACGGGAAGGGTGACGGTGCCGTCGGTGACTGTGCGGAAGGCACGCGCGGTGAGCGAGCGCAGTGCCTCGGGCGCGGACTGTGCGAGGGCCAGGATGGAGAAGCCCGCGACGGAACGGCCCTGTGGGTAGAGTTCGGGCTGCCCGACGTGCCAGGGCTCTGCCCCGCTCGCGTTCCCGAAGGACACCAGGCGTCCGAAGACAGCCAGGGAATCGAGGCCTCGGCGGAGGGTGTCACCGCCTACCGGATCGAGGACCAGGTCGACGCCCCTGCCGCCGGTGGCGCGGCGGACGTCGTCGGCGAAGGTGTCGGCCGTGAACACGTCGTCGTATCCGTACTCGAGTGCGTGGCCGGCCTTGGCCGCCGAAGAGACCACGCCGTACACCGCGCCGCCGCCCGCCGCCTTGGCCAGTTGCCCGGCCACGGTGCCGATCCCTCCAGCGGCGCCGTGCACCAGAACGCTCTCTCCGGCACACAGGCGGCCCACCTCGTGAACCAGGGCGTGCGCGGTGGGCACGACCGTGGGCAGCGCGGCGGCGGTCCGCAGGTCCAGGCCCTCGGGCAGCGGGAAAACGGTGGCGGTCTCGGCGGCCACCACCTCCGCGTAGGCACCGCTGTCGACCAGCGCGACGACTTCCTGCCCCGGGCGCAGCCCCTCCACGCCGGCACCGACGGCCCGGATCCGCCCGGAGACCTCCAGGCCTGGAACGAAGGGCAGCGACTGCACCCGGTACCCCTCGGCGCGTGCCTTGAGATCCGCGAAGTTGACCCCCGCATAGGCGGCGTTGATGGTCACCTGGCCCGGCCCCGGCTCGGGGGCTTCGGCCTCCACGACCTTCAGCACCTCGGGAGTGCCGTACTCCTGGAACTCGACTGCGCGCATCAGTGGAACGCACCCTTCGATCGACGAGTGTTCAATGGAAAGCGAACACTCTGAGTGTAAGATGTTCATCGAACACTCGGCAAGCGGTGGGGTCGCTCCGAGGAGGTGTCCCGACGCGAACACGCGTGGCGAGGAGAGCGGCATGCCAGATCAGGCTGCGGGCGGCAGTCACCGCCCCGCACCGGTACACACGCATCCCGCAGAGGTGTCCGTCCTGACGGCGCTGTCCGCGCTCGCCGACCCTGTGCGCATCCAGCTCATCCGCGAGCTGGCGCGCTCCGACGACTGGACCCGCAGCTGTGGCAGCTTCGACGTACCCGTCGGCAAAGCCGCGCTCAGCCACCACTTCACCGTCCTGCGCGGCGCGGGCCTGGTCGAACAACGCGACCAGGGCCCCAAGCGGGTCAACCGGCTGCGCCGTGAGGAGTTCGAAGCGCGTTTCCCCGGGCTGCTCGACCTGCTCCTCCGCGCCGACGACGCGGACTGAGCAGGCGGCCTGTGCCCTGAGGTCAGCGGCCGTCCGGCGCCGTCACATCGCCAGTCCGCGATTGGCCCGGATGCACCGCTGGGCCCACCGGGCACGCCGACGATTGACGAGCAGATCGGCGAGGCAGGCGATCACCAGCAGAGCCGCGAAGCCGACGACGGCCCATGCCTCTCGCTCCTGGACCAGGATCAGGCTTCCCGCCAGTACCAGGGCGGCGGCCGCGCCGAGCAGGGACCAGCTCACGTCACGCCCGGGCCTGCCGGCGTCGAGCAGTGCGCTCAGGCGTTCCGCGCGCTGCACAGCCAGGGCTGACAAGCGCGGCTCGGCCACAGCACGGCCGCGCACCGTGGCACGGAAGAGTTCCCATCGGTCCCGCCACGCCAGCCCCGCAGCTGTTCCGAGCCACTCGTCCCATCGGCTCTCCACCCAGTACTGGGCCAGGCGCTGCCGGACGAAGAAGGACACGATCAGGGCCGCCGCCACGGCGAAGAGCACCTCCGGATATATCGACAGTGACCCCTTCCAGGCCGCTGTCATCGCTCCGGAAACGAGCAGGAACACGAAGAAGCGGAGCACGACCGCTCTGGACAGTGCAGACATGGGGTCTCCAGACATCGGTACGAGGCTGTGAGACCCAGGGTGTTCGGCCTGGTCAGAAGGGGTAAGTCCCGAGAAATCGTTACTTGACAAGATGGCGGACACCGGCTGACGTGCCACTGTGGGTCAGGGAGTGTCGCCCTGCCAGTCCCAGCGGCGTGGATCGCCCGCGCGGGGGCCGTAGAGCGCACGGCCTCCGGCGCCGAACGACCCGATCTCCGTGCTGAGCGCGGCTCCTGCGCGCAGCTGTTCCTCGGACCAGCCGGTCACGTCGAGCAGGAGGCCGTCCAGCGGTCCTGCGACCAGTTCGCGGTAGAGGTGACCTGGTTGCGGCCCTGGGTCGGGGGCGTCATGGTCGCTGCCGTAGACCCTTCCGCGCATCAGTTCGTCCATGTCGGCCAGCGTCGCATCCGGCACTGACATCGGCGCCGACGGCAGGGGTGGTGTGGCGGCACGGTCAGGGGCGGCGCGCCGTCGCCGCCTTTGGCGGGCCGGCCCGGCGGGGCAGCATCGTGACGCCGAGGACGAACGCCAGCGCCAGGAAGACGCCCGCTCCGACGAAACCGGCGACGATGGCCGAGCCGGTGAGGATGCCCGCGTCATTCGCGGCGCGGTCATTGCTGGTCAGCGCGATCGCTCCGACTACCGCGAGGCCGAAGGCTCCGCCCATCTGCCGCAGCATCTGGCGGAGCACGGAGGCGTCGGCTCTCGCCCCGTAGGGAACGGAGTTCATGATCTCGGCACTGAGCGCGGGGATGGGCATGCCCATCCCCAGGCCCACGGCGACCATTCCGGGGATCTGCCAGGAAGGGTTGTCCGGCGCGAGGGCTGCCGTCCATGCGGTCACTCCGACGGTGGCGCACGCCAGCCCGAGCAGCGCCGGGACCCGGACCGAGCCGAAGTGCTCCCGCAGCCGGCCGGACAGGTAGGTCCCGACGGCCAGCGGGACGACCAGCGCGAGCAGCGCGGCGCCGGAGTCGAACACCGAAAGGTGCTCGGCCTGTTGCAGGTGGACAGCGCCGTGCACCAGGAGGCTGAGCTGTGCCGCTTGCACCAGGAACGTCAGTGTCACGGCGACCGCGAAGGCCCGGATTCTCATGAGCCGCAGGTCCAGGACCGGTCGCCGGGACCCCAGGGTGATCCAGCCCGACAGGGCCAGCATGAGGAACCCCGTACCGATGAAGGTGAGCGTCCTTCCGTCCCGCAGCCCCCAGGCACCGCTTTGGAAGAGGCCGAAGACGAAGACCATCAGGGCGAGAACGATGAGCACGGGCTGAACAACGGTGAGGTCGCCCTCCCGGGTGCGCCGCATCTGCAACCGTGTCTGTCCGAGCATCCAGAGGATCCCCACTGACACCGGCACGTTGACCAGGAAGACGGAGCGCCATCCGAAGACATGGGTCAGCAGGGCGCCCACAACCGGGCCCAGCACCAGGAAGATCTGGGCATACGCCGCGTAGGCGGCCAGGGCCCGTCCCCGCTCGTGATCCGCGTGGGCCTCCGTGATGACGGCCGTGGCCACGGACAGCATCAGCGCGGCGCCCGCGCCCTTCACGGCCCTCGCCGCGAGCATGAACGGTTCCGCTGCTGCGCCCGGCGGAGTGAGACCGCAGCACGCGGATGCGGCGGCGAAGAGCACGACCCCGTATTGGACGGTGCGGAGCGAACCGTACCGGCGGGCGATCATTCCGACGACGGCCGCCAGTGACGACAGCGACAGGACGTAGACGAGCACCACGAGGTACATGGCTGCGGCATTGAGCCGCAGATCCCGCGCCATGGGAGTCAGGGCGACGGCGACGACGGTCTGGTCGAACAGGACCATCCCGCCGGCACACCCCATCGCCGCGAGCAGATACCGCTTGCGGGACCGAGCCCGGCACTCCACGGTGAGCGCATCCATCGTGCCCTCCTGAGCCACCGCCGAGGGCCCCGGCACCTCCGTCGGGACCATGCGTCAGCACGCCCTTCACACCGCGGGGCGACGGGCTGATCAGCCTACGCCGGAGGCTTCCCCGCAGCCGGTAGCCGGGAGCGGCACGTCATCTGCCGTGGAGCAGACAGGTGTTCCCCGTACGACGCAGCCCCTGACGGGCCTTCAGGACTCGGTCTCCCCACGCTCGACCGCCCCCAGGCGGTCGAAGGCCGGTTTCAGGCGGCGGCGCGAGGACGGCGCTGGTCCGGCGTCGCGGATGAGCCCGGCGGTCTGGACGGCAGCGGTGGCGACGCGCAGGACGATGCCGCTCAGGAGCGGGTGGGCGAGGTCGATTTCGTCGGCGAGCCGCGACGCGGGCTGGTCAGGCGTCCGCGGGGCGGGCCGTGAAGACGCGGTCCAGTAGGTCGTACAGGGTGGCCCGGCCCTTGTCGTCGAGTGTGGCCAGGCCTGCCAGTGTGGTGTGCATGTCGGCGCGGATGGCGTCGATGGCGTGCTCGCCCTCGGGGGTGATGACGACGTTCTTGACGCGGCGGTCGCCGGGGCTGGGCTCGCGGCGGACCAGGCCGCGCTTTTCCAGGCGGTCGACGACGCCCGTCATGTTGGAGGCGTCGCAGGCCTGCGTCTCGGCGAGCACGCGCATCGCGGCGGGGCCGTGACGCAGCACGCTGAGCGTCCTGCCCTGGCTGGCCGTGAGCTTCATGCGGGCGGCCGCGGCCGTGAAGTCGCCGTAGTAGGCGCCGAGCGACACCGAGAGCAGCTCCATGAGCTGGTCCGTGCCGACGCGCGGGGGTCCAGGCATGTGATCCACCTTACGTCAATAAGCTTGACGATCTCAAATATTAACGTCTACCGTGAAAGTCATTGCTTTATGTTCTCAAGCTTCCATGTCCTTAAGTAGTTGGGAAAGGGTTTCCGTGTCTCAGGCACAGCACAGGGCATCCGCACGGCCCTCCGGACAGACCGTCACTGCGTCCTCCACCTCCCGCGCGGCCGAGATCCTGTCCCGGCCTGTCGCGCTGAACGGCCTGACCGTCCCGAATCGCATCGTGATGGCGCCGATGACGCGCATGTTCTCCCCGGGCGGCGTCCCCGGTGAGGATGTGCGGTCGTACTACGCCCGTCGCGCCGCTGCGGGTGTGGGTCTGATCGTCACCGAGGGAACGTACGTCGGCCACGAGTCGGCCGGGGCGAGCGACCGTGTGCCGCGGTTCCACGGTGAGGAGCAGCTGGCGGGGTGGGCGAAGGTCGCCGACGCCGTCCACGCGGCGGGCGGCACGATCGTGCCGCAGCTGTGGCACATCGGCATGGTGCGCAAGCAGGGCGATGCGCCCTACGCCGAGGCCCCCGCCGTCGGTCCCTCCGGCATCCGCGTCGACGGTACCGAGGGTACCGGCAAGGCGATGACCCAGCGCGACCTGGACGACGTCATCGGCGCCTTCGCCGAGGCTGCCGCGGCCGCCGAGCGCATCGGCTTCGACGGCGTCGAACTGCACGGAGCCCACGGCTACCTCCTCGACCAGTTCCTGTGGGCTCGGACGAACCGCCGTACCGACGTCTACGGCGGCGACCCCGTGGCCCGTACGAAGTTCGCGGCCGAGATCGTGGCCGCGGTCCGCGGGGCCGTCTCGCCCGACTTCCCGGTGATCTTCCGCTACTCGCAGTGGAAGCAGGAAGCCTACGACGCGAGGCTCGCCGAGACGCCGGAGGAGCTGGAGGCGATCCTGACCCCGCTCGCCGCGGCCGGCGTCGACGCCTTCCACGCCTCGACCCGCCGCTACTGGCTCCCGGAGTTCGAAGGCTCGGACCTGAACCTGGCGGGCTGGACCAAGAAGCTCACCGGCAGGCCCACCATCACCGTCGGCTCGGTCGGCCTCGACGGCGATTTCATCCGTGCGTTCGCGGGCGAGGGCGCAGAGATCGGCAGCATCGACAACCTCCTCGATCGCCTGGAGCGCGACGAGTTCGACATGGTCGCCGTCGGCCGCGCCCTGCTCCAGGACCCGGAGTGGGCGGCGAAGGTCCTGGGGGACCGGTTCGAGGAGCTGAAGCCGTACGGCGCGGCGGCGCTGAAGACGCTGAGCTAGTGCCCCTCCCGGCATCGTTTGCCCCGTCTGCTCGCCGCCGCCGCCGCGGGCTGCCGGCGCGGCGGGCGGGAGCGGCGCCGCGGCACCCGCTGGGATGGAATCCGCGTGACTTCCGTCCATCGGCTACGCCTCGGTGGCAGGCGTAGCGGCCTCGTATGAAGAAGGGCACCGGTTCTCACC
>NZ_JBSGZO010000194.1:0-15225 GCF_053611045.1 Streptomyces sp. NPDC054841
GTGATCCCACTGGCCGCGCCGCTCACTCGGGGGAGGAGAATGGTCTGGTGGTGGTGACGGGCGTGTCCCGGCACCCGGACCCGTGTCCTCCGTTCGGAGGACACGCGCTGTCGTACGGACGACGACGCGCACCGCGGCACGCCCCCCGCCGACGTCATGCCACACGCTTCACGCCCGCAGGCGTTCCCGCCCGGAAGGGTCACCGCGTCCAAGGGGCAGGCGAAGTGGCGAGCGAAGACCTTCGGCTGAGCGACGGGGCCCGCCGGCCTGGCCAGCATCCCCTTTCCCCAGCCGTGCAAGTCCCCCATTCTGGGGCCAGGCAGAGGTGCCGCCCGGATCCGGGGCATTCGGCGAGATGCCCTCGGCGAAGGGAAGTCACGGACACCGGGCGGGCACGGGCACGACAGCCGGCGTTCTGATCCTTCAACAACACTGTGAGGACACTGTGTTGCTCATTCAGGACCAGGATTACGTCCTGCTCAAGGACGGGCGGGTCCTTGCGGTGCACGGTCACTGCCACCCGCCGGACCACGTGGTCGGCGAGTTGGCCTTCGTACCGGCGTCCGGGGGCGACTACACCTTCTTCGGTTCCCGGTACCGGAAGGCGTACGTGACGGAAGGCCGGGGCATGTCCGAGCGCGAGCGGGAGCGCGTCCGGGTCGAGACCGGCACCTGCTTCGACCACGCGCATCCGTTCGCCGCGAAGTCGCTCGTGCCCCTTGGACACATCGATCTCCACCTGTCGGCGTCGGTGGACCCACGCACCGAGGCGGCACCCGGCTCCTTCCTGCAGCGGTACGCCGGTGCGCATCTCGACGAACTCGGCCGCCTGCTGGGCGACGACATGCCCTCCGCCACGATCGGTATCACCGGCTCGGCGCGATTACTGCTGCAGGACCGCTCGGTGCGCTCGATGCACGACTTCGACGTCCTGTTCACCGGGCGTCCGGAGCCGCACCGTCTCATCGCCCGCCGCCTGTCGGCGCACGGCGAGGTCAACGAGGAGGCACGGCTCCACGAGCACGGCAAGGGATGGCGCATCCGCCTGCGTACGCGCGCGGGCATCCTGTGCCCGTTCTTCCGCTACGAAGACCCGTCGGACGCCCCGCTGGCCGGGCTCACCGGCGTACGGACCCTGCTTCGGGACGTCACGGTCAGCGGGCGTGTGGTCGAGGACGCCCACGGGGTGTATCTGCCCACCCTGCTCGCGATCGCGCCGGAACGGGTCTCCGTGCCGCTGCCGGCAGAGGTCGCCACGCGCCTTCCGGTGCTCGTCAGCCATATGCGTGACCGGGGGGACTTCTTCCTCGGCGACCGGGGCACCTTCACCGGCGAGCTCTGCCATCTCACCACCCGTCGGGGGGACTTCATCGGGCTGTCGGTGATCGACGGATCGGACTCGCGTCTGGACACGCCACCGTGGCAGCCGTACTGACCCCCGGGGGCGCGGGCGTTCCGGCAGCCATGTTCCCCGTTGCCCGGCAGGCGGCGGCGCAGGCCTTGGAGGAAGCGGTCACCGCCGTATGGGGGCACCGGTTCGGCGCGGTCTCGGTGACGCACGAGGTGGTCGATCCTCGCTCGCTCCACAGCGTGATCTCGCTCGTCAACGCCGATACCTTCGCCTCGGCGCAGGACCTGCTCCGCCAGTTCGTCGCGGCGGGAATCCCCCCGTACCAGCCCGTTGTGCTTCGCGGCTCACGAACGGGCGGACTGCTGCTCGGGCCGTTGGTCGAACGCCACCCGAACGGACTCGTCATCCTTGACGGAGTACACCGCTGCCTCGCCGCTCTTCGATACAGTCTGGCCACCGTGTCGGTGACCGTTCTCACCACCGAACTGCAGCCGGCCCCGGCCGGTCCGCTCGTCCCGCTCGCGACCGTTACGCCGTCCGTTTCACCACGAACGCGGATCCCGCTTTTCCGACACACGGGCAACGACAACTTCCGCCCGGCCCAAGCCTTCCTGACGCGGGCGCAGTCGCGCCTCGAACCCGAGATCCACAGTCTCCTGAAAGAGGATCACATGAGCCACGCCGACTACTCCTGGGACAAGGATTCGGAGCTGAACGACGAATGTCTCAGTGCCGACGTCGTCCCGATGCGGTACGCCCTGACCGCGCCGCAGGTGGTGGTCAACGGTGACAAGCAGATCCTCATCGTCGACCCGCACGCCGCGGGCACCTGGGACACCTGGATGTTCCCCTACGCCTCGCTGATCCTCACCCGCGAGCAACTGGCGGAGGGGCCGGACGGCCAGGGCGCCGGCGACCGCGGGATTCTCGCAGTCTCGGAGGGAACGACGTTCCGGGAACTCTCCGAGGCTCTGGGCGCGCTGCGACGCGGGCGCCAGGACGAGTACGTCTCCGCCATCCAGGCCGGCGTGAACAACGTCATCACGGATCTGAACGGCACTTGGAGCGGGAGCGAGTTCTACACCAACTACTCCCTGAAATTCTCCAAGACCTCGAACAGCTACACGGCCTACGAGTTCAGCTACTTCCTGAACCGGGTCGTGACGCTCTCGCCCGACATCCCGCACATGTGGATCGAGCCGCAGCTCCTCAGCGCGGAACTGGAGAACTCGGACACCCCCTTCGGCCGCAAGGTCTCGTCCAATGTGATCGACGCCCTTCCCGCCATTCACGGCATTCTGTGACCGACGGCGGGCCATGAGGGTGAGCAGATGACCTACCAAGTCCTCAGTGCCGAGAGTCCCGGGAAGATGCCGCTGCCGGCCAGCCCTTCCTCCGTGTGGATCATCTCGACTCTGGAAATCGCCGTCGGCTCGCAGGACGATCGCCATCTCATTCTCATACACCCGAGCTATCCCCTTGCCGGACAGCTCAACAGCGCGCCTCACGACGAGGGTTACTGGGCACCGCCTTTCGTTGCCTATCCCGTCCCCCTCTCCTACTCACCGCCGACGACCGCGGGATCACTGCTGCAGCTCGCCACCGAAGCGGCCGAACAGATCGACATCGAGCGGGATCTCAGCCATCTGGCGTACCAGATGGGCCTGCGGGACACCCGCATGAAGCGGCGCAGTTCCTTCCTCGAACTGAAGGTGTCGCCGCGCTCGCCGAGCCTCGTGAAGGCGTACTACATCCTTCGTCACGGCCTGGTTGCCGTCGACACCTCCAGCTCACGCAACCTCGCGGATCCGGAACAGCGCCGCGGGTACGTCTTCCTGCCACTCGACCAGTACAAGTCCGCGACGCATGTCCGCCACAGCGAGGAACACGAGCGCAGCGAGCGGTGGTTCCTGGGCAAGCCGCTGATGAGCAACGTCGAGTACGTCCTGGGCGACGAGATGCGAAGGATGGCCATCAGCGAAGAGGGCCTCGACGTGGGGGCCGGTCTGTTCACGCGGGAGGAGCGGGGTGTCCTGTGCGTGGTCGACCTGGCGGGATACGGCACCGCGCTCAGTTACGCGCTCGACCACATGCATACCTTTTCCACGGCGGCGGCATCGGCTCAGGACGAGTTCCGCCGGCGCATGGCGCATGAGTTCCACACCATGCTCGGAGACATCGGCACCACGCAGGCCCAGTTCGCCGGTGACGGATTCGTCGCGGCCTTCCCCGAGCGGGTTTTCACCGATGCCGCAGAACTGGTCGCGAACATCCTCACCCGCTGGCAACGCGTCATCGGCCTCGTCGAGGAACTCAACGGCTCCATCCGGGAGCCTGCGAAACGCGTGGGCACCCGCCTCGTACTGCACCACGGGGCGTACACCTACGGCCGTATCGCCGGCGCACGCAGTTTCGCAGCCGCATTCGACGGTGCGTCGGTGATCGAGGCGGTCCGGCTGGAACAGGGGCTGGCCTCAGCCTCCAAGGAGAGGAGCACCGGGGTGTTCGCCTCACTTCCGCAACGCTCGCACCTGCTGGCGCTGAGCGCGGACCTCAGCGCTCGAATAGCCGGACCGGAACAGCAGGAGCGGTCCTTCCCCGGATGGTCGGCCCTCGGCCGGGCCCCGCTGACCGCCAAGGAGTACGAGGGCAGCGCACGGATCTTCCGGTTCCCGGCGCGAGGCGGCGCACAGTGAGTCGCTCCGGCGGGGACACCCCGAGCCCGTTACCCGACACGGCGGGGCCGCTCGCCAACGACATCCTGCCCGTGCGCAGCACCGACCCCGCGCATCTGCGGTTCCTCGGCCGGGCTGCGGCCGCCACCGAGCGGTACCTCGACGACGCGGTGGCCAGGATCCGGTCGGGCACCCTCGGCCGCGGACTGTGGCACCCCACCGGATTCGCGACCTTCGAGGTGGTGCAGGTCGAACGGCTGGGCCTCATTCGTGTGCACTTCTGGCCGATGGGCCTGCGCATGGCGCTCTCCGGCCACCCGCCGATCCACCAGCACTGCTTCCGCCTGTTCTCGCGCGTTCTGGCGGGCGAGTACCGGGAGTCGCAGTACGGTCCGGCCGGCTCCGTGGCCGGTGCACGGCACAGTGCCCCCGTCGCGGGCCGGCTCCTGCGCAAGTACGAAGTCCGCGACACGGGTGTCATGGGCGAGGACGAACTGCACGACACCGGCCAGGATCTGCACGTGGTTCCCACGGTCCGTGCCGTCCGCTTCCCCGCCGGATCCTGGCACGAGGTGGAAGTGAACACGTTCCATGCGACGCCCATACCGAGAAGCCGGTTCTGTGCCACGCTGGCAGTCCTCAGCCTGCCGGTCCCCGGCGCTCACGACGTGCTGCTGGGGCATCCCGGCTTCGGACCGGCCGTCCACACGCGGCGCGTCGTGAGCGACACGGAGTGGCAGCGCATGCGCGGCCAGTTCATGGACGAGTGGAGGTACTAGGTGACCGCGTCACAGCCGGACAACGCGGGCATACAGGCCTACGCCGACAGACTGCTGGCCAACGCCCGGGACGAGGTCAAACAGGCCGACGCCAAGGCCTCGTTGCTCCTGGCCGCGTCCGGCGTCGCGCTGGGCGCGGTCCTGTCCGTCGCACTGTCCGAGGGCAAGTCGTTCGTGTCCATGGCCAACTCGGTGGAATGGCTCTGGTGGACCGGTCTGGCCGCGGCGACCGCGGGTGTGGGGCTCCTCGGCTACGCGGTCTTCCCCCGTAGCAGCCGGACGGCCGACGCCCCGGATCACCTCGTGGCCTACTTCGGCGATGTCGCGGAACACCCGAGGGCAACCCTGGAGGCACGCATCGCCCGCACGCTCCAGACCTCGACGGCCTCCTCGCTGGATCAGCTCTACGAGGTCGCCCGCATCGCCGCCTCCAAGTACGCGTTGATCCGCCGGGCTCTGTGCCTGTTCGCCACCGCCGGCGTCCTGTGCGCGGCAGGGCTGCTGCTCAACCTGGTGGTGTGACCTGTCGGGTACCGGCCGCACGCACAGTTCCCGCTGAAACAGGCTTCCGGACACGGTTCCAGCAACTGTCCGTCTTTCACCTCATCGGCTGCCTTGAAAAGGCTCGCATAAGCCTATCGGCTGACCCGACAAGACGGTCCCATCTCAAGCTTGTAGCGTCGGACCACAAGCACGAATGGAGGGCCGGATAGATGGAAGGGGAACGAATTGACGCTCAGCAAGGCGACTTCAAAGGTCACTTTGGGAACCGTTTCCGTTGCGGTCTCCGTTGTCGTTGCAATTCCCCCCTCACCCCCCGCTCCCGCTTCCCCTCCCGCTGCCGGTCCCGGTTCCGGTTCCGGTTCCGGTTCCGCTGCAGTCGCTCCCACTGCGGCCGCACCCCATGAGACGCGGAAGACGGAAAACACGTCTCAGCGGCTCAACGGCAGACTGGTTGAATGCGCTTCCAAAAACCCCGGACTCGCAGTTTCCCTGTCCCGAGCCATAGCGAAGTCGCTGAAGAATCGCGCCAGCAAGGCCTCGATGGTGCTGTACGACCGAACCACTCACACATCCTGCACGTACGACGCTGACAAGCACTACGACTCTGCGAGCACGGTCAAGCCGGCGGTACTGGGCGCTCTGCTCCTGGCCAGAGGTGGCCACTTGTCCGGGGATGAGCAGGACCTGGCCAGGGAGATGATCGTGAGTTCGGACAACGACGCGACGTACGCCCTGTGGGACAGCCTCGGGCCCAAAAAGATCCAGAATTTCCTGGACAAGGCCGGAATAAAGCACACCATCATCAACAAAGCAGGCTTCATGGGCCTGACTCAGGTCACTGCCAGGGACCAGGCCAAACTGCTTGAGCTGCTCACCGGCAAGGACAACTCGGTCCTGAACGCCGAACAGCGCAGCTACATCCTGGGCCTTATGCACGACGTGCGGAAGGATCAGCAGTGGGGAACGCCCGCCGGGGCCCCTTCGGACGCTTCCGTCCAGGTCAAGAACGGATGGCTGCATCGTTCCGAGAGGAGACTCAAGAACCCCTGGGACCGCGGAGACTGGAAAGTCAACAGCATGAGTGCGTTTACCGGCCACGCCTACGACTACGGCCTCGTGGTCCTCACCGAGAACAACAGGGTCCCTGAAGGCAAGCCGGAGAATGCGGGGTGGGAATACGGCATGGACACGATTGAGGGCGTGGCGAAGGCCGTCCACCACAACCTGTACCCGGACCGGACTCCCAGGGTCACCATCCGACCGCCTATGAACGTGACGAAGGAGGCGGTTCCCACCGGGTGACGGGGAACCCGGCATGGACAAGGACCACTCCAAAGATCCGGTGCACATTTCCCCCGGTGTGCGCCGGACAGGCGTCCTTGGTTCCTGGGGTGGTTGCGGGCGGTGCGCTCATTGCCGAACTTGTACGCGCCCGTCCAGCGGGCCATCACCGCCTGGGCGTCGCCGGACTCCGCTTCCGCGGCGAACTGCGCCGCACGGTTGCCACGCAGCGTGGCGGCCTTCCGTCCGCGATGGGTGATGACGATGGTGCCGTCGGCGCGGGATTCGTAGCTGAATCCGGAAGGGGTCGGCATGATCGGACCTGCCTCGTCTCTCGCTGTCTGGTGAACACTGCTGAACCGGCGCAGCGGGCACGGCGCGCGTATCCGCCGTCCTATTGGACACGTCGGTCCGGACCCACGCCCCGTATCCGTCCGGCCACTGCTCCTTGGAAGCCCGCTTCCCTCTCGCCGGAGCCGCTCATCCCGGCATTCGTGACGACATGTCCGGGAGTACGGAACAACACCGCCAGCAAATCTTTGCAGCAGCATCACAAGGGCTGCGCACCGCCTTCGGCGGGTGCCGTTAGCGTTGCTGGCCGCTCGATCCCGCGTGCGAACTTGAAGAGGTCGCCGGCGTCCCTGGCGGCGCAATCAGCACAGAAAGATCGCAGATGGACTACTGCTCCACGTGCCGTCGGAATCTCAACGGGGCTCTCGTGTGCCCGGGGTGCGGCGCCTACGCTCCGGACATCGCCCCGCCTGCCCATCGTCTCCACAACGCGGTCGCCTCCGACGCAACGGTGCGGGAGGCATGGCGCGCGGAGCAGGTCCCCGCTCCGGAGTTCCACCCCGGCACCCGTCACGCCGGTGCCGCGCCGGTCGGCAGCGGGGCGTCCGAAGACGCGATGACGGAAGGATCGAGCACTGAGAGTTCGGCCGGTTCAGCGGGTTCGTCTGTTCCATCCAGTTCGTCCGGTGACTTCGAAGACACCGCTCCCGCCCTGCAGGGCGGCCGGGCGGCTCGGCGCCGGCAGCTGGCACGTTGGAAGAAGAACCGGCGTCGGGCCTTGACCGCGACGGCCGTTGCCCTGGTCGGTGGCGGCCTGACCGTCGCCGCGTTGCCGGCCACCAGGCCTTCCGCGAGCCACACACACGCAGCCTCACCGCCGGAACCGGTGACCACGGCCACGCCCTGGACAGCGCCGACCGGTGGGGCGACGGAGCAGCCGGACAGCCAGGCCTCGCGGCACACCAGCACTCGCCCGCCCGTGACGACGAGCGGGCGGCAGAACAGCACCGTCGCCGAGCCTCCCGGTGCGACGACGGTCCGGCAGGCGAAAGCGGCCGCCGCGGCCCAGCCCCCCGCGCCGCGCAGCGCAACGCGGCCCACCGCAGCCGAACCGGCCAAGGGGACGAACGTCGGCAACGCTGCCGCACCAGCCGCCCCAGCCGCAGCCCCACCGGCCCCGGCGACCACCGCGCCCGCTTCAACCGAAGCTCCCGGCGCAGGTACTTCGGCTCCTCTGAACCTCCTGCCGACAACTCCGCCGGCCGGGCCGACCTCGCCGGCGCACGTATGCCTGATCGGTGTGTGCATCGGCTGATCGCCCCGCTGCCGCGCACACCGGCCCCTGCTCACGCTGCCGAATGCCACCGCCGAGACATCAAGGAGGCCGAATCCCCGTGAGCACTTGCTACCGAGCACAGCTGCACAGAATCGGCCGGTGGTGGGCCGTCGACATTCCGGAACTCGCCCTCCACACCCAGTGCCGCACCCTCGATGAGGCCGAGGGCGTGGCGCGCGACGCCATCGCCGAAGCACATGGCATGCGACCGGACACGATCGCCGTAGAGCTGGTGGTTCCGGAGTTCGCAGCACTGCTGCAGGGCGTGCTGGAGGCGAGAAGGCAACGGGCCTGGGCCGACGCTGCCGAGCAGCAGACCATCGCCGCCGCCGCTCGCACGCTGGTCGAGGACCTGTACGTGAGCCAGGGTGACGCGTGCCGACTGCTCGGCATATCTCACCAGGAGGTGTCGCAGCTCTCCCCGGCCCGCGACTCAGCCGATCCACGTCCATGGCACCTCGACCCACTGTCCACGCCGAGCGCACCGAACCTCGGCATCCACAGCAGCGGTGACACGGCGCAGCACGCGAACGGGCGTCAGCGTCCGCGACCGGGACTCGCCAATGGCGCACCCGACAGCGGCGGCACGCCGCGCCCGAAGCGGCACCGGCAGGGATCATCCATCCGTCCGCGCTGGGCGATTGCGGAGGACGACGCCTGAAGGACGGGCATGGCGGAGGGACCGGCTCCGGCGGTTCGTCCGGATGTCACCGGAACTGCGGGTGCCACACCTCTCCGGTGGGACCGTCATGGCCGACGACCGTGATGTCCGGCCATTTGTCGAACGCGGAGCAGGGGTGGGAGATACCGAGGTCGACCTCGTCGCCCACCTGAAGGCCGTGTGCGTCGGTCAGGATCAGGTGGTGGTCGAAGATCTGGGTCGCGGTGGCACTCGCGGCGGGACGCGGCTGTCCTTGCGGGCCGCGGGCGCTGATCAGGACCGGCAGGCCTGCGTCGTAGGGAAGTTCGCGCTTGCCGGCGCCGATGACGACTCGTCCTGGTTCCGGGGTCGACAGGACGACCGCGCGGACGGTGAGGGCCGCTTCCAGCCCGGGGAAGGGCGAGACCTGCTCGTAGGTGCCGTGGTCGTGCGTGACGTAGCAGCCGGACCGCAGTACGAACACCGGCTCCTGGCCGCCGTGTTGCCCGAGGATCTCGCGGTGGGCTGCGACGGCCCGGTCGGGGAAGGCCGATCCGCCCATGCTGAAGACGGGCTGTCCGGTCCGGACCAGTGGCGCCAGGCCGCGGAACACCTCGGCCGCCTGACGGCAGTGGGCGTCGATGTCGGCGACCGTGGCGGCGTCCCGGCGGTTGGGCCGGACCCCCTCGTAGCCCGCGACACCGGCGAGGAGCAGCCCCGACGGGATCTCGGCGACGGCCTTGCCGAGCGCAAGGGCCGCATCGGCATCCCGTACGCCCGTCCGCCCTCCCGGCGTACCCACGTCTACGAGCACCCGCAGGGGGTTGCGCGCACCGTGCATGGCGGAACGCGCCAGGTCGAGCCCCTCTGCCGAGTCGACGAAGCAGAAGACTTCGAGGCCGGGGCCGGGGCCGAGGTCGGGGTCGGGGTCGGGGTCTGCGTCGGCGGCGGCGGCGGGAATCGAGTCGAGCCAGTGCCGCACGAGGGCGAGGTCAGGGCCGTGGATCACCTCGTTGGCGATCACGATGCGGCGAAGTCCCCATCCCAGCGCGATGCCGGCCTGCCGCGCCGTGGCAACCGTGACACCCCATGCCCCGGCCGCCATCTGCCGTTCCACGATGGGGCGGGTCATCGTGGTCTTGATGTGCGGGGCCAGCTCGACGCCCTGCTCGCGGCACCAGTCGCCCATCAGCCCCACATTGCGCTCCAGCGCACCCAGACCGAGCCGCAGCTCGGGCAGCTCGCGCGCGGGGAAGCCTGCGGGTGCGGCACCGCTGGGGTTCATCGATCCTCCGGATGTGGGTCCTGGCGCGACGCCGACCCCGGCGATCGCCGTGCGTCGTGCGTTGTGCGTCGTGCGTCGTGCGTTGTGCGTTGTGCGGCTCGGCGGCGGTCCGCTCGCCACGAACAACGTCTATATCGGATGCAGTGCTGCCTATCCTAGACGGTAATGGCCACTATGCTGGATGTCGCACATTGTTTACTGGACGGAGGACGGTCCATGACGGCCGGCGAACACCCGCCCGGCTCGGAGGAGACACCCCGAGACACCGGCATCGGCCGGCACCTGCGCCGCGAGCGCCTGGACAAGGGCTACACGCTGGAGAAGCTGGCCGAGGAGACGGGCCTGTCGCGCAGCTACCTCAGCAACATCGAGCGCAACGTCAACAGCCCCACCATCAACACCCTGCGCACGATCGTCGACGCCCTCGGCGTCTCCCTCAGCCGGCTCTTCCGGGACATCGACCGCGAACAGCGCGTCCTCACCCGCCCGGACCAACGGGTGGAGCTCACCCGCGCCGGGGTGGAGGGGATCACCTACTCCCTGCTCAACCCCAACCCCGTCGGCAGACTCGAAATGATGATCCTCGAGGTGGCTCCCGGGGCATCCTCCGGAGACCGGCCCCACACCCACGCCGGAGAGGAAGTCGGCCTCCTCCTCAGCGGCGAACTCGACTACTGGGTCGACGGCGTCCATTACCGCCTGCAGCCCGGCGACAGCGTCAGCTTCGAGTCCACCACGCCTCACCGCTACCACAACCCCGGCACGGTTCCAGCGGTCTGCGTGTGGTCGGAGACACCGCCGGGCTTCTGACCCGAGCGGCTCTGCCGGAACGGATCCGCGATCACGAGCAGGCCACCGCGAAGTAGTCGGGGCGGCAGCGGATCCCAGGCCCGGGGCTCACGGCTCGGAGCTCAGGACTCGGGTTCCACTCCCGTCACCCGCCACATGATCAGGACTCAGATCGAACAGATCGGATTAGATCTAAACAGATCGAATCAGATCAGATCTGGAGCCCGTCGGCCCACAACTGGACCACACCCCGTCGACGGGCCCGCTCACCCCCGTGGAGAGGGCCGTCATCGGAGTCACCCCATCGTTTCCAAGCACCACGCCCTCATCAAGACCAATCTTCTGTACGATCGGTAAGTGGCATTTACCGAACTGGGGGAGATTGAGGCGTTCTTGGCTCTCGCCGAGGAACTGCACTTCGCCAGGGCAGCGGAGCGGCTCAGGCTGTCCCGACCGCGGGTGAGCCAGCTCATCCAGTCGCTCGAACGGCGCATCGGAGACCGCCTGTTCGACCGCACGAGCCGCCGGGTGGCCCTCACACCCACCGGCAACTTCCTGCTGGAACGGGTGAAGCCGAGCTTCGAGGGGCTGCAGCGATCCATCGAGGAGGCCCAGGCATTCGCCCGCGAGCTGCGCATCGGGTTCCTCGGACCATTCGCCGGCGCGGTGGACGCCTCGGTGGCCAACTTCCGCCGCACTCACCCGGAGTGGTCGATCAGCATGACCGAGACCCGCTGGGGCGACTACTTCGGACCGCTGCGGCGGTCCGAGGTGGACATGCAGGTCACCATCTGGCCGGTTCAGGAGCCGGACCTCACCAGCGGCCCGGTGATCGCCGAGTATCCGCGGGTGCTCGCCGTCTCGGCGGGCAGTCCGCTCGCGACCAGGTCGTCGGTCGACGCAGAGGAACTGGCCGAGCACACGATGGTCGAGATGCCGGTGACAGCCCCCAAGGAGATCCGCGACGGTTTTCTGCCGCAGCGCACGCCCGGCGGACGGCCCATCCGCAGAGGGCGCCTGGTCAAGACGCAGCACGAGATGCTCAGCCTCGTCGCGACGAGCAACGAGGTCTGCGCGACCTCCACCGCACTGACGCAGTTCTACCGCCACCCCGACGTTGCGTTCGTGCCGCTGACCGGACTGCCGCCGGCCCGGGCCGTGATCAGCTGGCGCACTGCCAACGAGAACGCCAAAGTCAGGGACTTCACAGCGTCACTGCCGTCGCTCACCTGACACGACACGACTCCTGTGCGCGGGACCGCGCGAACAAGACGGACAATCGACCGGCGATCGGCTGAACAACTCCTTTACCGGCAAAAGCCGTTGATCACAAATGGCCGTTGCCCATAGGGTTCTGATCAACTCGGCCTCACAGCCGAGGCCGCTCCTTTCGCCGGCCGCCAGGCACCCCACGCCGAGACGAGCCCGACCATGTCTGTCATACGTGCCATGACCGCCCTGGGCCTGACCGCGGCCACGCTCGCCCTCGCAGCATCCCCGTCGGCAGCGGACGTTTACGAATCCGGCCTCGAGATCAACGGGAACAAGCCCGCCCAGCGTGGGGACGACATCGGCATCAGTGTGTCGGAAGACCCGTTCATCTTCGCCGACGAGGACTGGGACGGCTCATTCATCACGCTCGAATCGCCCGCGTTCGTCGCACCGGTGGAGATCAGGCAAGGAAGGTTCCTCTCGCACGGGAGGGCGAAAGTGCGCTGTGGAGTCCCACCAGGCACCTACACCGTGCAGATGACCGGAACGAAGGCCGAGGAGGCGTACAAGGAGCACGGGCTCGGGCGGACGACACTGACGGTGACGGCTGCCATGGCTCCCACCAATCGCGAATACTGCGCCAGCGCCCGCAGCAGACAGGAAGAGGCAGAGGCCTTCGCCGCAGCAGCCGAGCGCGGCGGGCCCGGCACGCCGACACTGATCCTGGCGGGCGCGGTCCTGACCGCAGCCGCTCTCGGCGGGTTCCTCTTCTTCCGGCGACGAAGGCGACGAACGTAGCCGCGCCGCCGGGCGGGCTTCGCCCCTCGCGTGGCAGCCGCCCGTAGCGGTCGGCCGTAGCGGTCGGCCGGATCGATCGGCCGGATCGATCGGCGGGATCGATCGGCCGGGCCGCGGCCCGGACTCCGCCGGCCGCACACCGCCGCACCCGCCGCCCACGCCCACGCCTAGGCCTGCGCAATCGCGTTCAGCCTTTGACGACCCCCAGGGGCACCAGGCGGGCCACCTTGCGGCACAGCCCAGCGCCCTCGCTCGCCTGTACGACGCGGTCGATGTCCTTGTACGCCATCGGGGCCTCCTCCGCGAGTCCGCGCCAGGAGGCGCCCCGCACCGCGATGCCCTGTGACTCCAGCTCCGCCCGCAGCTGTTTGCCGTCGACCTCGCGCGCCGCGCGGTGCCTGCTGCGTACGCGCCCGGCGCCATGGCAGGTGGAGTGCCACGCACCGCCGCCCGGCACGCCAGCCAGCACGTAGGAAGCGGTGCCCATGGTGCCCGGGATGAGCACGGGCTGGCCGAACCCGGCGAGGTCGCGCGGGAGATCGGAGTGCCCCGCCGGCAGCGCGCGGGTGGCTCCCTTGCGGTGGACACACAGCCGCAGCGTGGAACCGGCGAAGGGGTGCGTCTCGATCTTGGCCAGGTTGTGCGAGATGTCGTAGACGAGGTCCAGATCGCAGCCGACCGTTTCGGCAAAGGCCCGCCTGACGGCCTCGGACAGCAACTGGCGGTTGGCACGCGCGTAGTTGGCCGCGGCGGCCATCGCGGCAAGGTAGGCGCGGCCCTCGTCCGAGTCCACGGGGACACAGGCGAGCTGCCGGTCGGGGACCTCGATGCCGTACCGCGACATGGCCCGGTCCATGGTGCGGACATGGTCGGTGCAGATCTGGTGCCCCAGGCCTCGGGAGCCGCAGTGGATCATCACGCAGACCTGCCGCTCCCGCAGCCCCATCGCCCGCGCCGCGGCCTCGTCGTAGACGGTGTCGACGGCCTGCACCTCCAGGAAGTGGTTGCCCGAGCCCAGGCTGCCGACCTGACCGAGGCCCCGTTCCACGGAGCGATCGCTGACCTGCTCGGGAGCGGCCCCGGGCAGAACGCCCTCGTCCTCACAGCGCCACAGGTCGCGGGCGACGCCGTGCCCGCGCTCCACCGCGTACCGCGCGCCGCCCGTCAGGACCTGCTCCAGCTCGGACCGGCTGACGAGCCACACCGCGCCCCGTCCCGCTCCGCGCGGGATGCGCCTGCCGAGGTCGTCCATCAGGTGCCGCAAGCGGTGCGGAGCGAGCTCGTCGCGGTCGTAACCGGCCGCGAGCAGCCGGACCCCGCAGGAGATGTCGAAGCCGACGCCACCGGGTGAGATCACACCGCCTGCCCCGGTGTCGGTCGCGGCGACGCCGCCGATGGGGAAGCCGTAGCCCCAGTGCACGTCCGGCATCGCGTACGAGGCGTCGACGATGCCCGGCAGCATGGCCACGTTCACGACCTGGACCAGGGCCTGGTCCCCGGCGGCCTCGGGCAGCAGATCGCGACTGGCGAACACCACGCCCGGCACGCGCATCTTCCCGTGGCGGTCGACGCGGAACCGGAACGGTCCCTCCTCCACGATCTCGACGGCTGTCCCGGCTGTCCCGGCTGTCCCGGCTGTCCCGACCACGATTGATCGCCTCCTCCGGTCCCCCTTCACGCCGGCCCGAGCGGCGCGACCCGGCTCATACGTCCAGCGTCACCGAACAGTTCCAGCCCTCGGCCCCGTGGGCGAACACCAACTCATGGAGCGTCACCGCCTTGGGCACCGCGCCGATCACCGGCAGCGAGTCGACGCCGGCGACCCGGAAGCCCACCTGCACACCGCCCGGGATCGCTGCCACGTCGACGTCGACCGGAACCTCCCCCGCGGTGTCGAGCCAGTACACGACCTCCTCCAGCAGGGCGACCAGCAACTCCTCGTCGTGGTCCGCCCTGATCACCACGTCCCGTGTGCGGTCACCCGTCGCTCCGCCGAGGTCGACGAACGACTCGGCGACGCCGCGTACCGCATGCGCCAGGCAGTCCTCACGGCTCGGGGCCCATGCCTCGACCCGCAGGTCAGCGGTGTGCGGAACACTGCGGTGCCCGCCCGGCCGGGCAGCGGGATCCAGATCCATGGCCGCCCCATTTCCCTGGGGGTCATTCCTGCACATACCCATCCTCACCCCTGGCGGGTGCACAGCGCGCAGCCGGCCTCGATCCGGCAGAAGAATGAGAAATGGGATCGCGAAGACCGAAGCACGAATCCGGCGGCGCCGGGAGT